>CAZWGG010000588.1:0-3872 GCA_964633305.1 uncultured Bacteroidales bacterium | reverse complement strand
ACAGCCACAGCTATTGGTGATCCTATTGAAATAAAATCGCTTACCGATGCTTTTGGAACGAATAAAAAGAGATATTGTGCTATCGGGTCGGTTAAAACCAACATCGGGCACACAGATGCAGCTGCCGGCATTGCTTCGCTAATAAAAGTTTCTTTAGCGTTAAAAAATAAAGAATTGCCTGCCAGCTTAAATTTTAATGCCCCAAATCCAAAAATCGATTTTGAAAACTCTCCATTTTTTGTAAATACCCAATTGAAAAAATTGCAATCGAATGGAACTACATTAAAAGCAGGCATCAATGCCTTTGGTTTTGGAGGGACTAATGCCTACTTGATTTTGGAAGAGTGGGAAGATAAAATAAATGAAGACATTGGAAGAAGCTATAAGCTAATTTGTATTTCTGCCAAAACTGAAAAATCTTTAAACGGATTATGTAGTGATATACGACAATTTTTGACAAATAACCCCAACACTAATTTATCAGATCTTGCATATACCTTGAGTATTGGGAGAGAATCGTTTCCCCTCAGGCGAAAATTTGTTGCTTCTGATTATCAAAATGCATTAAACATAATACAGTCTGCCGAAGAAACTCCATATACGGCATATCATTCTCAAAAAAACAGGGATTTCAACGTGTTTATGTTTACAGGTCAAGGGTCACAATACAAAAACATGTGTAAAGATCTATATGAAAACGAAACTGTTTTTAAAGATGAAGTCGACAATTGTTTTAAGCTAATTGGAGATAATTATAGAAATAAACTGTTAGGCATACTTTTTCCCAATGCAGGTCAACAAGATAGCAAAGAAATAAATAACACTGAAAATGCCCAGATACTTATTTTTATAATTGAATACGCCTTGGCAAAATACCTTATCTCGCTGGGAGTAAAACCTTCTGCAATGATCGGTCATAGTATTGGAGAGTATGTTGCAGCTTGTCTTTCCGGGGTATTTAACCTGAAAGGTGCCATTGAAATAGTTATTGAACGTGGCAAACAAATGCAAAGAATGGCCAAAGGCGCAATGATTAGTGTATTTACCACCGAAGAACACCTGGTCTCTATTTTAGATGATGATTTATCGTTGGCGGCTGTCAATAGTCCCGCTAATTGCGTTGTTTCTGGAACATTTGAAGATATTGATGTATTCGAGAAAAAATTAAAAGAATTGGAGATCGATTCTCAAAGGCTGCAAACTTCACACGCTTTCCATTCCCAAATGATGGAACCCATGTTAGATGATTTTAAAGAAGTAGTCAAAAAAGTACAACTCAACAAGCCTGCCATTTCTTTCATCTCAAATCTTACCGGAACGTGGATTACTGATGAACAAGCGGTAAATCCAGACTACTGGGCAGAACATTTAAGAAGGACCGTTCGTTTTTCTGATGGTGTGAAAGAATTATTGAAATATGAAAACGCTGCTTTTATTGAAATTGGAGCAGGAAAAACCTTATCTTCCCTTGTAAAAACTCTGGTAAAGCCAAACAATAACACTTTTGTAACAAACTTAGTCCGGCCTCCTAAACATGATATTTCAGATTTATATTTTCTATTAGATAAACTGGGTGAATTATGGCAAAATGGGGTAAAAATAGACTGGAATGAGTTTTACAGTAACGAAAAACGAAGGAAAATTTCTATTCCAACTTATGCTTTTAATAGACAAAGATTCTGGATAGATACAGACATAAGAAAATTAATAGCAAAAAAGTTTTCTAACAGCAACAATACGGTTCAAAAAAATCCTAACCTAAGCGAATGGTTTTACCTTCCCTCATGGCAAATTAGCAAAGAAATCCCTCTTAAAAAGACAGATACTAAAAGTAAGGTGCTGATATTCGCGGGGCAGAATAATTTTTCAGATACCTTGATCAAAGGTATGATAACAAAGGGTAGTGAGCTAATTCAAGTGTTTCAGGGAGACGGTTTTGAGAAAGAAGGTTCAAAATATAAAATCTCTCCTACCGATTACAATTCATACGAAAGACTTTTTAAAGAGCTCATCAGCGCTAAGCAATTTCCTAAAATAATCATCCACTTATGGACAATTACCCCTTATGATAAAGACACGGCATTGAGCCGAAGCCATGTTGAAAGTATAGTAGAGCATGGATTTTATTCTTTAATATCTATCGTTCAGGCTTTAGGCAATTTATTTAACTATGAAGAGGTACAAATAAAAATAATTACAAATTATATGAATGAGGTTCTAAACGGAGAGTATGTATTGCCTGCCAAATCAACCCTGGTTTCACCAACTAAAGTCATACCTCAAGAGTATCCCACTATTAATTGTAGTTGTATTGATTGTAATATCGACCAAAATGATACTCCCCGCAAATATTTGATAAGTCAATTAATCAATGAAGTATATAATGGCAACACCAAAAGAATGGTTGCTTTTCGCAATAAAACCAGGTGGATACAATCATTTCAACAAGTTCAGCTACCCGAACCAAGCGGGAATATCCCATATTTAAAACAAAGTGGTGTTTATATTATTACCGGGGGATTAGGAGGAATAGGATTAGTATTTGCAGAGTTTTTAGTTAAAAATTACCAGGCAAAAGTTGTTTTAATAGGCCGGTCGAAGTTACCTCCTAAAGATGAATGGAATGAATGGTTGAAAGAACATGATAAAGATGATGATGCATCTGAAAAAATACAAAAAATACAAAAAATAGAAGAGTTTGAAGGAGAAGTCCTGCCTTACAGCTTGAATGTTGCCGATGAAACACAACTTAATAAACTTGTTAACGATGTAAAGGTCAAATTCAACAAAATTGATGGAATCATTCATTGTGCCGGTTCTGCTGATGCGGCAATAATTCAGCGCAGGACCAAAAATGATTCAGAAGATGTATTTAGTTCAAAAATATATGGGACAATCTTACTCGATAAAATAGTTGAAGAAAACAAAATTGAATTATTTGTTTTGTTTTCTTCAGTTAGTTCTATTGCGCCTTTCAGCTCAATAGCTTATGCTGCAGGAAATGCATTTCTTGATGCATATTCAAAATTTAAAGAAAAATCAAAACGGCATATCATATCAATTAATTGGGATACCTGGAAAAAAGTGGGTATGGTTGCTAAAACCATTAAAACACTACAGCATAATAAGGAAGTTTTGGAGATTTATCAACAATCTTGGGAACGTGGAATTTCACCGGAAGAAGGGTTAGATGTTTTTCAACGGGTATTGGGATACGATTTATCCCAAATAATAGTATCAACTCACGACCTGATTGATAGAATAAGGCGCCATGAAGGCCACAAACAAATAGAGTATAAAGAGGAAAAACAGGAAGAAGAAGGGAAAGAAAGAAAATATTATAAACGTCCGACACTAAGTGTACCTTATACTGCACCGAACTCTGAAACAGAGAGACGTTTGGCAATTGTATTTCAGGACTTTTTCGGATATGAAAACATTGGAATACACGACAATTTCTTTGAATTAGGAGGGGACTCATTTAAATCAATGGCTATAATCAATTCAATATACAAAGAATTCGATGTTAGAGTGAGTATAGCCGATTTTTTTGGCCTTCCGACAATTGCAGAACTCGCCAAATTAATCAGACAAAAGCGTATCGGTACTCATGTATCCATTAAACCGGCAGAAAAGAAAGAATTCTATGCCTTGTCCTCTGCTCAAAAACGTTTATATATACTCCACCAGATGGAAGAAGGAAGTGTTGCCTATAATCAGACCCCGGCATTTATTGTAAAAGGAAAAATTGATAAAACCAGGCTGCAAAAGGCAATCACTCATATTTTAGAACGACATGAATTACTGCGTACACGTATTGTACTTGTTGATGAAAAACCGGTACAACAAGTGATGAATCATGTAAATTTTCA
>CAZWGG010000587.1:0-3874 GCA_964633305.1 uncultured Bacteroidales bacterium | reverse complement strand
ACCAGTTATCAGGTAATTCTATGATAAACTGACTGTAAAATGGATGATGTGTAAAAGAAGAAAGCAAGACATAATCGTCCATGTCCAATCCTAAATAATTGGCAAATGATGAGGGGGCAAATTTGTTTTGATGATAAATAAAACTATCCGGAATACAACCCAGGTATGAATCGAGTATATTGAGAAACCCATCATGCCAAACAGGGCTTAATTCTTTATTTTTATTTTTAATTACTCCATCTACATAGTCCTTTAACACTTCATCCATTTCACTATGGATATGTTTTTCTTCATCCACCTTTTTCCCCGAATATATATCTTCAGGAACAAGTCCAAATTTTTTTACTACCTCAATAACATCATTTGCTTCACCCCCGGGTGTAAAATTTAAATACCCATGCATACGTACATACTTCGCCGCTTTTTTTGAATATGTATGGTATACAATAAACATCTCTGATAAATCAATCACATCTTTTCCTTTTCGCATTAATTCCGATTCAAGAAATGAAATTGTAGAAAAACTCCAGCAAGTACTTGTCTGGAACTGGTTCTTTACAGGAGTAGCAGGAATAGATTGTTTTAATTTAAAATCATACCCTGTATCTAGTTCTTTTTGTCCGTAAATTGCTGTTGTATAATTAGTTATAAACTGAACAAAAAGAAAAGAAGATATAAATAATGATTTTATTACCATGAGTTCAAAATTTTTATTGTAATTTACAAAAAAACGTCTTTTTTTTTAACCGACAAAAAATATTTAAAGTAATATTTATGCAAACTAATACTCAATTAGGTACGCTTTACCAAAATAAGTTTTAGTAAATAATATTTTTAAATACATTTGTGGTTTGACAAAAATAAATCAGTAACATGAATATAGAAGAATTGAAAAAGGAATTTATTAGGTTGTATGGTGAAAAACCTGAAAAGGCGAATATTTATTTTACACCAGGTCGTGTTAATCTAATTGGAGAGCATACTGATTATAATGGGGGTTATGTATTTCCTTGTGCATTGAGTTATGGAACTTATCTTATTATTCGTAAAACAAACGATGATAAAGTTAAGTTTGCATCTACAAATTTTGGTTTTAAAGCCACTATAGAATTTAAAAATATCCCAACAAAACAGAATGATCATTGGATTAATTACCCAATGGCTGTTTTAAATGAGTTTATAAAATTGGGAATAAGGTTTTCAGGTATAGAAATGCTATTTTCTGGCAACATTCCTAACGGGGCTGGACTTTCTTCTTCTGCTTCAATTGAAGTGGTAACGGCAACAGCTATTAATGATCTGTATAATACAGGACTTAATGGAGTTGAATTGGCCTTGCTCGGACAACGTGCCGAAAATAATTTTGTTGGAGTTAATTGTGGAATAATGGATCAATTTGCCGTTACAATGGGGAAAAAGAATTCAGCAATATTTCTTAATTGTGATACACTTGAATACGAATTAATACCCATTGTTATGAATGGGTATAAGCTTGTAATATCAAATACAAATAAGCGAAGGGGGCTTTCAGATTCGAAATATAATGAAAGACGTGGAGAATGCGAACAAGCCGTGAAATACATCAGTTCAAAGAAAAAAATCAGGAACCTCGGTGAATTGTCATATAATGAATTTCACAATCTCGAAGATACTATTCAAAAAGAAAATGTTTTACGACGTGCAAAACATGTAATAACCGAAATAAAGCGTACAAAGGATGCAGTGAAAGAACTTAAAGCTGGAAACCTGGTTAAATTCGGAGAACTAATGAATGGCTCTCATGATTCGCTTCGAGATGATTATGAGGTAACCGGAAATGAACTGGACACCCTGGTTGAAGAAGCAAGAAAAATACCGGGAGTAATCGGTTCACGCATGACTGGTGCTGGATTTGGAGGGTGTACAGTTAGTTTGGTAGAAGCCGGTCAGATAGATAACTTTATTGAAGAAGTTGGTAAAAATTATAAAGCAAAAACTGGTTTACAAGCCGATTTCTATATTGCTGATATTGATGATGGATCCAGAAAGATTGGTGAATTTTAATTTCAACATCTTGTGTTCTTAGATTTTGGGTTCGGATGTGAATATCTTATAATCCTGAATTTTTTAATTAATGACTTTACTAAATAACTGGGAAAGAAGATGGCATCCGCTTTTACAAGAGTGGGTAATTTTAGCAGCAACAACAAGCGACAGACCCTGGTCTGGTGATACGGTAAAATCTCCAGAGAAAAAAGATACTGAGTTTGATGCCAGTTGTTATCTGTGTCCCGGAGTAACAAGAGCTTCTGGGATTACAAATCCAAATTATAAAAACCCCTATGCATTTACCAATGATTTTGCCTCTTTTTCAATGGAAGCCCCGAACGTTCATCATAATGAACCATTTGAAAAATCAGAACCGGTGCATGGTACATGCCGGGTAATATGTTTTACTCCAATACATAATATTACAATGGCAGAAATGTCATTACCAGAGACGGAAGATATTATAAAATTATGGAAAGCAGAATATAACCACCTTGGAAGTCACCCAAAAATTGATAATGTATTAATCTTCGAAAATAAAGGAAAAATAATTGGAGTTTCTAATCCTCATCCACACGGACAGATTTACGCGACAGGGTTTATACCAAAAATAGTAAAGAAGGAACTTGAATCATTTTCTGAATACTTTAAAAAAAATAAACGAAGCTTATTGGGAGATATCATAAAGCAAGAACTCAAAAAGAAAAAAAGAATAATAGTTGAAAATGAACACTTTGTGGCTTTTATTCCTTATTTTGCCCGATTTGTATACGAAACTTATATTGTTCCCAAAAGAGCTGTTGCAAGAATTACAGATTTCACCGAAGCAGAAACTAATGCCTATGCTGAAATTCACCATACAATGATTGTGAAATTTGATAACCTATACAATACATCATTCCCAAATATTACAATGCTGCATAATGCACCTACTGATGGAAATCCTGAAAATGAATATTTTCACTTTCATACAGAATTTTATCCGCCTATGAGGTCACCCGATAAACTAAAGTACCTTGCAGGATTTGAATCAGGAGGAGGTAATATCATTAACCCGGTAAATCCCGAAGAAGCAGTTGAACGGTTAAGAAAAGCTCCCTCTGTTCATTATAAACACAAATAGTTAATCAGATTTGGTTTTACGGCTGGTATAACAGTTTAAACTTAGCCAAGTGATATTTGATATTTGTATTGTTAATTTCTTTTCAAAAAATAATAGAGTCATTACACTTAAATTCTTCTACAGGCAGTTCTTCTTCAGAAAATGTTATTTATTTCATTTTCAGATGATTTATCACAACTAATTGCAACTAAGCAAAGTATCAAGACCATTAAAATATTTTCATAAGCTTGTACTATTTTAGAAATGCTTATTTGATGGAAGTGATTGTTTAAAGGTTGCTTATAACCTATAATAATTTTTTTTTACTAATCTTTTCTTTTAACTAATAATGTATCACAATGTGAGGCATTTAATCTATATTCTAATATCTCCTGGTATTCTTTTGAATAATACCAATTGTTAAAATCGGTTTCGGTATTGAATCTAATTAAAACAGCTCTTGTATAATCCCAACTTCCTTCCAAAACTTTCGGATTATTATCTATAGCAAGATATTCACCGTTATATTTCGAAAAAACCTTTCCAGCTTTATCAATATATTTCTGATATTCTTCTGTATTATTAATTTTTATCTGTGCAATAAAGTAATAACTCATTTTTTATTGCAAAAATATAATTAATTACTATTTCTTTGTTGTTTCAATTTATAATAATTATTTACTTTGACTAACTAAAATGTTTTTTGACCATATTCAAAATGGGAACGAAAAAATCTGCAATAAT
>CAZWGG010000586.1:0-3874 GCA_964633305.1 uncultured Bacteroidales bacterium | reverse complement strand
TGATAAATTTGACAAACACCGGGTTAAACAAATTATCAAACTAGTGGCAGAAAATAATTTCGGCCAAATTTTTATTACTCATACTAATATTGATCGTATCAAAGCAGTACTGGAAGATATCCCTGCAGAATATAAACTATTTAATGTAAAAGAAGGGACAGTAAAAAATATATAAACATGCGAAAAAGTAATACTCAAAAACTAAGCGAGATACTTAGGGAATACATTAAAGAATCAAATATTGAAAGTAAGCTAGATGAGGTTGAAGTAAAACGGTTGTGGGAAGAGTTACTTGGTCCTTCAATTGGTAAGCTAACAAAAAAAGTATATGTTAAAAAAGGGGTATTACATGTAATAGTAAGTTCTTCTGTATTAAAGCATGAATTATTAATAAACCGAACGAGTATAATGGAAAAGATTAACAAAGAAATTGGCAAAACGTTTATAAAAGAAATCGTTTTTCATTAATATTTTAAAATAAATAATAAATCAAAAAATAAACATGATGAACAAAAAATTAACAGATCAAATTATCGAAAAAATAAATAATATTTCAAACGAAGATTTAATCCAGAATTTTAATTTTCAAAATCAGGAGAAAAATGAGTTATTATTCTTCTTTAAGCCGGAATGTTTTCTTCATGACGATAAGGAATTTGTAAAAAAAATAGTACAAATGGTGTTACAAAAATTCAATGAGTATGATGCGAAAATATCAGGAATGTATAAACTAAAAGGAAATAGACTAGAAGATTTTGAGATAATGGACAAGCATTATGGTTATATTAATACATTATCAAAGAACGCTTCAAAAATACTTACCAAAGTTGAAAAAGATAAAATACAAGAACTATTAGCGATAAACAATTTAAATGAATATCAAATAATTGGAGGTCATGAATTTTTAAATTCAAATAAAGAGTTCGACGAAACTTCACTTGAGGAGTTATGGCTTACAAAAAAATCATTAAAGTTGCGCAGTGGATTTTACTTTCAATCTTATACAATATCTCAAAAAAAATATATTTTAATAAATGGATTTCACCCAAAACAATTGAGACATTTCACTACTCCCTCCCACATGATTATTATTATTTTGCTTCATTCCAATACCAATTGGAAGGTGCTGAAGAATGATTTAGTGGGGAATACTTTTCCTGAAAAAGCAGAAGCCGGTTCAATAAGGGGAGAACTGTATTCTAATAATTCAGAATATGGACTTCAAAATGTAACTATTGCAAATAACTGTGTTCATTTATCTGCCGGGCCTTTTGAAGCACTTTTTGAAATTAATAATTTCCTTAAAAATTTACAGGGAGTTAATTTTAATATTGAATCGACCAATATGTATAAATTGATGAAGAATAGGCAGATACAAGGAATAGATGACTGCCTTAAAAACCCTGAAGCTTATATTGAAGATAAAAAAAATGATCTTTTCTCCTTTACTGAGGATAAAAACTCAGGTGAAGCAATAAACGATTATTTAAAATATTTTATGAACTAGTCGACTTGTTGTTTTATTTTTTGAGAATAGTTCCTGATAAAATAGAATACATGCTATTTGTGTGTATCGGAATTTACTCGCTTCGCTCATGAAGATATACGTTGATAATTAGTCGGGAGTCCGGGTCCGAAGCCTGGAGTCACTCTCCTTCTAACTTCGGACTCCCGGTTTCGGACGACTTTCATATATAGTACAATTTTTTGCAATTGCATTTTTTAATTAATTTGCATCAGGGATGTTCTATATTCAATCATAGTTTTTTTTATATTTGGTTTTACAAAAAGAATTGAAAAAGTTGAAATATAAATTATTTAAAGGAGAAAAACGGTTTAAAGAATTAATCGAAGGAGAATGTAAGAATTGTGTGATCATAACTCATATAAATCCTGATGGCGATGCTATTGGATCATCGCTTGGGTTAAATAAACTGCTTTTAAATCTCGGTCATAAACCATATGTGATTACACCGAATAATTACCCGGGATTTCTTAAATGGATGCCAGGAAATGATACAGTAATTGTTTTTAATAATCAAAAAAAGAAGGGGAAAGAATTAATTGAAAAAGCCGATATGATTTTTTGTGTTGATTTTAATGATTTAAGGCGGATAAAGCAACTCAATACTATTATTGAAAATTCTCCTTCAATTAAGATATTAATCGATCACCATCCAAACCCTACTGATTTCGCGGATATTCAATATACAAATGTTCATGTAAGTTCTACGGCCGAACTCATTTATGGTCTTATACATGAATTAGGCCTTAAAAAGGCAATTGATATTGAGGCTGCAACCTGTTTATTTACAGGTATTATGACAGATACAGGATGTTTTAGTTATAATTCATCTAACCCTCGTACGTTTGAAATTACTGCCGAATTGTTAAAATATGGTTTTGATAAAGATGAAATTTATAAAAACATATATGATAATTTCTCTTCACAACGTATGCGTTTATTTGGATTTGCCCTGAATGAAAAGATGGAAGTATTTCCCGAGTATCATACTGCCATTATTAGTTTAACCAGTAAAGAACAAAAAAGATATGGTTTTCAATTAGGTGATTCGGAAGGATTTGTTAACTATCCCTTATCGATTAGGGGTATGAGATTTTCTGCTCTTTTGATGGAAAGGGAAAATCATATAAAATTATCATTACGATCAAAAGGAAATTTTGCAGTTAATAAATTTTCAGAGAATCATTTTAACGGTGGGGGACATTTCAATGCTGCAGGTGGTGAGTCTTTTTTAAGTATGGATGATACGATAAAGAAGTTTAGAAATCTTTTACCTAAATACAAGAATGAACTTACAAACCATGTTAAATAAAATCTACATATTTTTGATTTGTATTACTTTTTTATTCCTTTCTTGTAAAGGGAGAAACAAACAAATATCTGAAGAAGAATTCAATAAAACAAAGAAACCACTTGTTGAGGTGAATAAGATACTTGTTAAAAAAGACTCTGAAAAAATAGCAGCTTATGTGAAACGGCGAAATTGGAATATGTTTGAAACAGGAACGGGCTTGTGGTATATGATTATTGAGAAAGGCAGTGGTACTAGGGCAAAAAAAGGGCTTTATGCAACCATAAATTATAAAATATCGCTGCTTGATGGCACCGAATGTTATGATTCTGACATTTTAGGGGCAAAACATTTTAAAATCGGACAGGGAAGTGTTGTATCGGGGCTAGAAGAAGGCATCTTGCTCTTGCATCAGGGAGACAAAGCAAGATTTATAATTCCACCGCATTTAGCCCATGGCTTGCTGGGTGATGAAGACAAGATTCCACCCAGGTCAATACTTGTTTATGTTGTTGAACTTTTAAATTTAGATAATAACTAAAATATAATGAAAAAGTTTTTTATCCTGGTTATTTTCTCAATTCTACTTGGTTCGTGTACCAGAAAATCTGAATATCCCGGGTTCTCGAAAAGCAGGCATGGTATTCATTACCAACTTCACAAAATTGGGGAAGATTCAGAAAAAGCTAAGCCTGGCGACTATATAACGGTTGATATTACATACAAAACCATGAACGATTCGGTTTTTTTTAAAGGCAGAAGAAAACTTATGATTACAAAACCCGCTTACAAAGGAGCAATTGATGAATGTTTTATGATGCTTTCAGAAAAAGAAAGTGCAACATTCATTATATCTGCCCCCATTTTTTTTCATAAAACACTGCAAACAGATTTGCCATCTTTCTTTAATGAAAATAGTAAAATGAAGGTTACCCTGGATATTATTGAAATTCAAACGGAAAGAGAATTTTTAAGAGAAAAAGAAGCCTTTTTACACTGGATTGAAGATTTCAGCGATTATGAAAAAGTTATTTTAACCCAATTTATTCGACAAAAAG
>CAZWGG010000585.1:2915-3891 GCA_964633305.1 uncultured Bacteroidales bacterium | reverse complement strand
GCAGGCATAAAACTAAGAAATGTAAACCTCAACAATGATATTACCGATTATATAGGTAACTTCGTGTACGAGAACGGTTCTTTGAAATACATCCTCACCCCCGAAGGCAAGCTCGACAACCTGGGCGGCGCCTGGCGCTACGAGTACAACCTTACCGACCACCTGGGCAATACCCGGGTAGTATTTAACGAAGACGCTAACATCACCCAGGTAAACAACTATTACCCGTTTGGTATGCTGTTTGACAGGTATGTAGGCGATTCGGATAATAAGTATTTGTACAATGGAAAAGAAGAACAGGAAGATTGGGGAGTTATAGACTTTGGATTTAGAATGTATGACCCAGCCTTGGGGCGCTTTCCTTCAATGGATCCTTTGGCTGATGAATTCCATTGGGTAACCCCATATAATTATGCGGAAAATAGTCCTATAGCAAATATTGATTTATGGGGATTACAAAAATGGTTTTCCGCGGATGGAAATGTAATTGAAGGAGCAGAAGGGCCTCTTTCAGATATTTCTGTACAAGAATTACATGCAGTGTATTATCAGATTGGCAACGATATCTATGATTACTGTAGTGGTGAAATTGCATATACTTTCCCAGATTTATCTCAAAATTATAGTAGCTTATCTTCTACACAAATGATGGAATTGGGATTATCTCAATATCAAAACATTTCTATGCCACAAGAATACTACCTACAAATTAATAGTACTTCGAATAAAAACAGAAAAACTAATTGGGGAACTTATATTACTGGAACCTCAATAATTTTGACTACAGAAGATATGTATAACAATTTTATACATAATCATATTACCTATGTTACAACACGAGGTGTGACAAAAAATATCTATAAAGCCAATGGAGCTATACGTTCAGCAAGAGCTGGTCAGTTTGCAACCACATCTAAAATTGTCAAATGGACTGGAATAGCTGGAACTGCTTTTATGACTGGAGTTGCTACATATC
>CAZWGG010000585.1:0-2905 GCA_964633305.1 uncultured Bacteroidales bacterium | reverse complement strand
TTGCAGATGGTTCGGTTGGTGCTGTGGGTTTGACAGGAGCAGGTCTATCCTCTGTAGGTATAATTTCAAACCCTGTAGGTTGGGGGATTGGTGCAGGGGTAACAACATATGGTTGGTGCAGGTTATGGTTTGATTTAGGGACAAAATATGGGCCAAGTAAATGGTTTATTCACGATATATCATTACCAACAGAATCTAGACTCCAAGAATATATGAAAAAAAATGGATATCTTGAAAACTAATAAAAACAACATATAACAATTATGAAAAATTTTTATTATTCAATTTGGGTTGATTTAATTGTAAATATTGAGAAAAATCCTAAACATAAAAAAGATTGGAAATTTTTTTCTTTGGTATATATGACTTTATTAAACGCCCTAAATTTAGGGGTTGTTTTAGTATTATTGGCCTATTTATTTAATATAAAAGTCATATGGATAAGAATTACACTTTTCCCTGGAACAATGATAAATAGCTTTGTTTCATTTCTAATCCAATTTGCTTTACCTTTTATTCTTTTAAATTATATATTAATCTTTTCCAGAAATAGATATAGAAGGTTAATAAAAAACTATAAGGATAAGAAAGGAAAACTATTTGCCATATATCTACTTAGTTCAATAGGACTATTTGCTACTTTTGTGATTTGCTATATGTTGTTATATTAAATTTCTTCAACTAATTCAAATTGAACGCTTCCCAAAACATTTTCAAAAACAAGAACCAAAACAGAAGACTAAAAATGACATTTTTATTATAATAAAGATTAGAAAAACATAAGATCATAATGAAAAGCATTAAGTATTTAACTATTCTCATTTTTATTGCACTTTTTAAATCATGTCAAGCCCAAATAATCAAATTCATTGGATTAAGGGGAGGGTACAACTGTACAAAACTTTATGCCTATAACTGGGATATTAATTTACTATATAGAAAAGGAATACAATATGGCATTGTATCCGGTTTTAGGATTACCGACAAACTAACATTAGCATTGGAATATATGTCTGTCGAAAAAAATGTAGACTATTACAAGTTATTCAGGACTGATCACGTACAACTCAAATACGTGTATATGACAATACCTATTTATCTTAATACTTCGTTAGATAATAAGAATATGATTTCCATTAATAATGGCATTTATTATGAAAAAGCATGGTTATATGCAAATCCTGAAGAGTATAAAAAATCAGGTATAGGATTATTAGCTGGATTGAGACTAAAATCACCATCATATCACAAATTTAGTTTCATTTTAGATGGGCAAATAAATACCGGGCTAACACCAACAATAATAAGGCATGAAACAAATGAAACTGTAAAAACTAAATTTATTAGCTTTTTAGCCTCACTAGGCACTATTTACAACATAACTAAAAAGACAAAAAGTAATGAATAAGATTAAGATAAAGTATTTTTTAGGAATAGCATTATTAAGCGTACAATTTTACTGTAACAGTCAGGATGACTATCCTTCCCTGTATACAGGGCAACCAAGTATTACTATACCATTAATAAAAATAAATACAAATAACATAGAGGTACCTATATATCTAACCTATAATGCTGAAGGGAATCGTGTAGAAGACGTAGCAGGCAATGTGGGTTTAGGTTGGGCACTGTTCACGGGGGGAATGATAAAACGGCATGTAAGAGGAATACCCGACGACTATTATAGATTTGATGAACATAATATGGGTAAAGGATGGGTACATGAACTGGATGAAACTGTAACTATAGATTGCCCAATAGATATCTTCGATCAAACCGTAGGTAGGTACCGTTTTGATATGGCTGATTTTATCCAGGATTATAATCCTTCTGAACATTCTGAAGGGTCTGTTTATGAATGGTTTAGTTTTTTTGAAGGGTTTTGGCTTGATTCGGAACCCGATATATTTGTTTTTAGTTTACCTGGTCATCGAGGAGAATTTTATTTTGATGAAAATCAAGTTATCCAGGCAGTTGATGACATAAACCTTAAATTTGATTATGAATTTGATGGCAATAATAAAATAGCTGAATTCAAGATTACTGATGAAAGTGGTAACAGGTATTATTTTAGTACGGTTGATACTAAAACAATTGCACTTGAAAAAGATGAAAATTTTACCTTCCTCTACGGGGGTTACGGATGTTTTGTTGTGCCCATGTCAACAAGTACTTTCACCACAACGAGCAATGATACTTGGCATCTTACAAAAATTATCACCCCGGAAGGTGAAATTATTAATTATACATATGAAAATGAGGCATATACATTAACTCCTAATATACCAACATACAAAACCGGTAATGAGTCAGATGAAACACCAGCATTTTCAGATTTCAACATTACATATAATTCAAATAGGCTAAAACAGATATCATCTGATGAATTTGAGGTTAATTTTAATAAAGGGGGCCAAAGAGAAGATTTGCCAGGCACATATCTTATTGATGATATTTCTTTATATTGGAAATCACCGTTTCAATTAGTAAAAGGTTTCAAATTAGTTCATAATTATTTTATTAGTGGAACCACTCCAACAAATGAATATGATAAACGCCTAAAATTAGTATCTGTTTCAGAATATAATGGAGATCAATTAAAACCACCTTATATATTTCATTATAATGAACAAGATAAATTACCATCAAGATTATCAAAAGAACAGGATTTATGGGGTTATTTTAATAATAATGGGGCAACTTCTCTTATTCCCGAAATTCATGTATATAGTAATGTTTGTCCACTAGTTACTTGTAGTCCTTATAATGAGCATGATCCTTACAGGGTAATACCAATTCCAGATTATTATGGTAATCATTACACTATACCTGGGGCGGATCGGACCCCTGATATCAGATTAGTAAATGATAAAATTGAAACCGTGATGGATGCATTTATACTTGA
>CAZWGG010000584.1:0-3892 GCA_964633305.1 uncultured Bacteroidales bacterium | reverse complement strand
TATCAAGTCAAGGTATTCTGTGCTCCAGTCTTCCTCGCTTGCACTTTTTATGCCGGGAAGAATAGCTATCGTTTTCGAACATCCCCTGAGTTCGACCCCGGCTTTATCAAGCTCACTTTTTATTGCCGGTAAAAATTTTGTTTCCACAGAATTGTGAACAAGCAATGTTTCCATCGCGTTACAAACTCCCGGTCGCTGTACCTTAGCATTATAGCAAATATCAACAGCCATTTGAATATGACAGTATTCATCGACATACGTATGGCAAATGCCAAGATCATGTCGTATTACCGGTATTAATGAATTTTCTTCAACAAACCTGATAAGCTGTAACCCTCCCCTCGGGATTATTATATCAACATAATCTCTCATTTTTAAAAGATGAAGTACCGATTCTCTTTCTGTGTTCTCAATAATTTCAACGGCACTCTCTGGTAATCCTGCTTTTTGTAATCCTTTTTTTATAATGTTTGTAATACAAATATTTGAATAAAAAGCATCCGATCCACCTCTTAATACTACACCATTAGCCGATTTTATAGTTAGTGCGGCAACTTCTATACAAACATTTGGCCTCGATTCAAAGACAATTCCAATAACACCAATAGGTACTCTCATCTGGCCTACTTTTAATCCATTGGGCTGGGTATTCATATTAAAAATTTCTCCTACTGGATCGTTTAGGTTAATCACATCATTTAATACTTTTATCATACCGTTAATCCTGTTATCAGTAAGAGTAAGTCTATCAATAAAGGCCTTAGAAAGTCCTTTTTTTTCACCATTTATAAGATCTTTTCTGTTTTCTGTCTTTATAAGATCTCGATTTGTCTCTATTTCGTCAGCAATAATTTCCAGTGCCAAGTTTTTTGCAGCAGTACTTTGCTTGGCAAGATTTCTCGATGCAATTTTTACTTGTTTTACTTTTTTCTGAATTTGATCCTTCATAATTAATTGTTACTTTAATACGTTTACATTTTTAGGCAGGAAATGTGTGCCAATCTGCTTGCCTTTAAAAATGTCAAATATAATACCGGGTTCTGATCCATTAACAATTACTGTGTCGATATTCGCTTCTGAACAAAGTTTTGCAGCAGCTATTTTAGTTACCATTCCACCGGTACTAAATGAATTACTTGCCCCATTAGCTAATTTCTGAAGTTCGGGTGTAATTTCTGGTACCGTATGAATTATTTCAACGTTTGACTTTAGCTTTGGATCAGCAGAATACAATCCATCAATATCTGATAGCATAATGAGCAAATCAGCTTCAACTAGTTTAGCTACAATAGCTGATAATGTGTCATTATCGCCGAATTCAATTTCATAGGTTGATATGGTATCGTTTTCGTTAATTATGGGTATGATCCCCATTCCCATAAGACGTTCAAGTGTGCTTTTTGCATTTCCATGCCGGACAGGATTAATCACTACATCTTTTGTTAAAAGCACCTGTGCAACTATTTGGTTATAATTTTCAAAAAACTTTTGATATATTTTAATAAGTTCAGCCTGGCCGATGGCAGCCAGAGCTTGTTTTTTTGCAAGTTCATTTGGCTTTTTACTAAGGCCCAATCGCCCTGCTCCAACACCAATTGCCCCTGATGATACTAAAGTTACCTGAATTCCCTTGTTGCGAAGGGTGCTTAAAACAAATGCAAGCTTCTCTATTCGCTGGAAGTTTAATCTGCCATTTAAATAGGATAAAGATGAAGTGCCAACCTTAATTACAACACGTTTTTTCTTTATTAAATTTTCTCTGAAGTTTTTGCCAATCATATCAAATTATTCCTGTTGCATTAAAAATTTATGTCCTCAATTGATGAAGGAAATTCCTGCTCAGCACTTGAAAAATATTCATCCATGTTAAAAGCTTCATCAATCATATCAAATAATTTATATTCATCTTCAGCAAGTACTGCTTTGTTATTTCCCTTTTTTACTAACAAAAATTTACCGTTTTTATCCAGTTTAATAAGTATCGCATCAGCTTGTGCAATTTTTGCAACTTTTAAAGCTAACGGATAATTATCATCCAGTTCAATATCAGTACTCGAAACAGGATCATTTTCATTTATTATTGGAATAATATTCATTTCCAACAAAGTATTAAATGTATTTCTTGCATTGTTTACCCGTGTTTCATCGTCCATTATATCACTGGTTAATAGAATCTGGGCAACTATTTGGTTGTATTCATCAAAACAGGTTTGGTAAAATTTTATGAGTTCGGCCTGGCCAATAGCAGCGATAGTTTGCATCTCTATCAATGCCCCGGGTTGTTTTTCCAGTTTCAGCTTTTCTGCCCCAAGGGCAATAGCCCCAGAAGATACCACTAAAATATACTTACCACTGTTTCTTAAGTTGGACAATACCATGGCAAGCCTGTCCATTTTCACCCGGTTTAGTTTGCCATTATTATTTAATAAAGTTGCAATTTCTATACGCACGACAATTCTTGGTTGATCCTTACTCATTTTAATTGTCTACTAGTTGTTTTAATATTTTTTCTATCTTTTCGAATTCAAACTTTTCAATAATTTTATTCATCTTTTCCATAATTTGGCCATTGCACAAATTTCCTATACTTCCTTCATGGGTATGAGCTATTTTTATTTCGGGATTGTAGGTACCATCATCAACAGATTTACTGACTTTTTTGTAAGCTTCTCTGAAGGGTATTCCTCTCATAACTTCTTTGTTCACTTCTTCAACAGTAAAAAGGTACTTGTATTTACTGTCTTTTAGAATGTTTTTGTTTATTACTAGTTTATCAATGATAAAATTTGCTATAATCAGGCATTCTTTTAAATTGTTAAACACGGGGAAAAATGATTCTTTTAAGACCTGCATATCTCTGAAATAGCCTGTTGGTAAATTGGTTACAACAAAGCTTATTTCATTGGAAAGAGTTTGTATTTTATTGCACTTAGCTCTCAGCAATTCGCAAACGTCAGGGTTTTTTTTATGCGGCATAATGCTTGATCCGGTAGTTAAATCATCTGGCAAGCTTACAAAACCAAAATTTTGGCTCATGAAGAGGCACATATCATTAGCTAATTTCGAAATAGTTGTTGCAACCGAAGATAAAGCAAAAGCCACTGTTTTTTCTACTTTACCCCGCCCCATTTGAGCATAAACAACATTGAAATTTAGCTGATCGAAACCAAGCATCTCGGTTGTCATTTGCCTGTTAAGCGGGAACGAATTTCCATACCCTGCTGCCGAACCCAATGGATTTTGATTGTTTATTTTGTGGGCAGCAAGAAGCAATTGCATATCGTCTGTAAGGCTTTCGGCAAACGCTCCAAACCATAGTCCAAAAGATGATGGCATTGCTATCTGCAAATGGGTATACCCGGGCATAAGAATATCTTTATGTTGTTGGCTTTGACGTATCAATGTATTAAAGAATTTATTTGTCAAGTCAACAATTTCTTTCAGTTCATGACGTATAAATAACTTTAAATCAACTAAAACCTGATCGTTGCGCGAACGCCCGCTATGAATTTTTTTTCCAACATCTCCCAATTTCCGGGTAAGTATATGCTCAATTTGTGAATGAATATCTTCTATTCCTTCTTCAATTGTTAACTCTCCTTTTATTGCAATTTTGTAAAGGTTACTGAGTTCTTTTTTAAATAATTTTAGTTCCTTTTCATTAATTAAATTTATAGATTGAAGCATAGTTGCATGAGCTATAGAACCTAAAATATCCCATGGAGCGAGATACAAATCAAGTTCATTGTCTCTTCCTATGGTAAATGACTCAATCAATTTATTAATTTTTATGCCCTTCTCCCATAACTTCATATCTGAACTATTTAGTTTTATTCTGCATTAATAATTTCCTCTAATATTCTTTGAATCTCATCCAAGTCAAAACCAGCAG
>CAZWGG010000583.1:0-3893 GCA_964633305.1 uncultured Bacteroidales bacterium | reverse complement strand
GGAACTTTGGCCCCAATTGCAATTGATGCACAAATAGCCCCTCCTAAAAAGGTTAAAAATTTATATAGTACATTATCACTATTTAAATTGGGTACTAACAAAAGGTCAGCATTGCCGGCTACATCACTTTCAATACCTTTTTGTTGTTTTATAAGTTCTACTGCTTTAACACACGCATTTTTTGGATGAGGTTCATCAACAGTTGCATACTTCGAGATGTTAAAATTTATGCTTTTTGCAATATCAGTTATCTTTTTTTTGTTACCTATAAAAATGGGAATGATTATATCTTGTTTACAGGCATTTTTTACTGCGTGAAGAATATTTTGGTCTTCAGCAGATGCAACAACAAGATTTTTTCTTGGTCTTTTTTTAGCTAATTCTAGCAGATTTTTAAGTGTTTTAACCTGCATTAATTATATGTTTCTTTTTTTCTTTTGTTTCAGAAACTATTTTCATAGTATCAGCTGCAATAACGAGTTCTTCGTTTGTAGGAACAACTATTACTGTAATTTTAGAAGTATCTTTTGAAATAATAACCTCTTTCCCTCTTTTACCGGCATTTTTTTCCTGGTCGAATTCAATACCAAGAAATTCAAGTCCTTTACATATTTCTTCCCTGGTTTCAGGACCATTTTCGCCAATTCCTCCCGCGAAGATAATTATATCGACACCGCCCATAGCTGCGGCATAAGCACCGATATATTTTTTAATCCGGTAATGATACATATTTAACCCAAGTTGGGCACGTGGGTTTTTATTATTCATAGCAGCTTCCTCAATTTCACGCATATCTGATGATACACCAGTAATACCAAGCATTCCACTTTGTTTATTAAAAAGGGTACTTGCCTGTGAAAGACCTATCTCTTCTTTATCCATAATAAATGTCATTACTCCAAGATCAACATCACCTGAGCGTGTTCCCATTATCAGGCCTTCAAGTGGAGTAAAGCCCATTGAGGTATCAATAGATTTTCCATATTTAACAGCGGTCATTGATGCACCATTGCCTAAATGGCAAGTAATGATTTTTTTTGTAGCAATATCTACATTGAGTATTTCGCAGGCCCTGTGGCTTATATAATAGTGGCTTGTACCATGGAAACCGTATTTTCTAATTCCATATTTGTTATAGAGTGAATAGGGTATGGCATACATATATGCCTGCTCGGGAAGAGTCTGATGGAATGCTGTATCAAAAACAGCAACCTGGGGTTTACCGGGCAATAACATTTTTATGGCCCTTATACCTTTAAGATTTGCAGGATTATGTAGTGGGGCAATTTCACAATATTTGTCAATTTGATCTTCAACTTCTTGAGTTATTAGAGTACTTGAAGAAAATTTCTCTCCCCCGTTAACGACACGATGCCCAATAGCACCAATTTCTTCGAGGTTTTTAACGCAACCATGTTTTTTGCTGGTTATAATTCCCAAGATATATTCAATACCTACAAGATGATCAATAATTTCTCCTTCAAACTTTACTTTATCTCCATTTTTTTTCTCAAGTTTTACAAATGACCCTTTGAGTCCAACTTTCTCAGCATTACCTTTTGAAAGAACAGTTTTGGACTTCATATCAAAGAGTTGAAATTTAATTGATGAACTTCCACAATTTAATACCAATACTATCATTATTGCCTTCGATTATTAATTATCAATTTATTCTTTTTCCATCTACATCATACTTATAAAACCCTTTACCACTCACTCTGCCAAATTGATGGGCCCTTACCAGTTTTTTAATTACAGGAGAAGCTTTGTATTTAATATCACCAAATTCGTGGTATAAGTTATCCATCCATCTAACTACTTTGTCTAAACCAACCTTATCGGCCATTTCAAACGGACCAAGAGACATACCCAAACCTGTTCTCATGGTTTTGTCAATGTCTGTTTTACTTCCTACACCTTCCATTAATACTTCACATGCTTCATTAATAAGACCTACAAACAGCCTAACACTTATTAAACCAGGAGATTCTTCAACCGGTATTACTTCTTTACCCATCATGCCAACAAATTTGCATACTCTTTCATAAACATCATCCGTAGTATACAAACCACGAACTACTTCAATCATTTTTGCGCCGGGGGCATTGGTAATGAAATGAAGACTAACACAACGGTTTTTGCATTCTAATTCCGATGAAAGTTCTGTTATAACAATGGTTGTAGAATTTGTAGCTATTATAGTATCAGGTGATACATATTTTTCAATATTCTTAAATACTTCCTTTCTGCAGGTAACCCTTTGTTCACGGGTTTTTGACCGTATAGCTTCAATTACAAGGTCGCAGCCCTTCAAATATTCGTATCCGATATAGCCATGTATTCTTGACAGAATTGCCCTTTTTTCGCCGGGGGTCATCCCCCAATGTTCAATCATGGTATTCAGTTCTGTTTCCATTTTATGAAAGGCATACTGGATTTTTTCTTCTGATAGTTCTATAAAAACAACTTCCAGTTCTTTTGCACTGATCATCATTGCAATATTTTGCCCTACAGTACCACAACCAACAATACCAACCTTGGAAAATAACTGCTTTGGCCTGTCTTTTTCACTTAGTCCGTATTGTTCAATCTGTTCAACAATAATATCCGACATTTCTCTGTGTTATAATTTTATTATTTAGTATTTGTTTCCAATGGCCTGATTTGCTGTTATTGCAATTAAATTAACAATGTCATTTACCGAGCACCCTCTTGACAAGTCATTTATTGGTGATGCTATTCCCTGCAATACCGGGCCAACAGCTTCGGCATGAGCTAGGCGTTGTACAAGTTTATATGCTATATTTCCACTTTCAAGTGTTGGGAAAATTAATACGTTTGCTTTACCTGCAATATTGCTTCCGGGCGCTTTTTTCTTAGCTACCGATTCAATAATCGCGGCATCGGCCTGTAATTCCCCGTCAATTTTAAGCGAAGAATCTATTTTTTTTACTAATTCCGTTGCTTTTACAACCTTATCAACCATTTCGTGTTTTGCGCTACCTTTTGTTGAAAAGCTAAGCATGGCAATCCTGGGTTCGATTTGTGCAATTGCTTTAGTAGTTTTACTTGTAGAAATTGCAATCTCAGCCAGTTCATTAGCGGTTGGATTAGGATGAACAGCACAATCAGCGAAAACCATAAGTCCATTTTCACCAAACTCATTATCTTTTAGAAACATTAAAAAAGCACCCGAGACTACACTAATACCCGGTAATGTTTTAACAAACTGGAAAGCAGGTCTGAGAACATCTCCGGTTGCATTATCTGCACCGGCAACTTCCCCATCTGCATCACCATATTTAATCATTACTGCAGAATAATAAAGGGGATTATTCAATAATTTTAATGCCTCATCTTTAGTAAGCCCTTTTGATTTTCTTATTTTAACCATCAGGTTTGCATAATCTTCCCTTTTTTCTGAATCTTCAGGATTAATCAAAGTTGCTTTTTCAATGTTTTTAAGGTTTAATTTATTTGCTAGTTCTTTTATTTTTACAGGATTTCCTAATAAGATAATGGTTGCTATTTCTTCTTTAAGAGCTATATCTGCAGCCTTTAGAGTTCGTTCTTCATGACTTTCAGGTAATACTATCCGTTGTTTTTCTCTTTTAGCATTCTCTTTAACTTGATCTAGTAAATGCATTATGTATCAACAATTTAATAATTTAATTTTTTTGAGCATAAAAGTAATCAAAAAATACGGATGAAGTCTTCTAAAAATAATGATTTCTATCACTTTTTTTATTCACAAACCCTATGCAAACAATTTTTTCTTTTTTTGTGTCGTGAAAACTGTTATCAAAAAGAATTTAAATATTGATTATTTTTTAACTGATGCGGAATCTCCGATGTGTTTGGAGAGAAATTTTTCCATAGCCCTGTAAAAATCA
>CAZWGG010000582.1:0-3894 GCA_964633305.1 uncultured Bacteroidales bacterium | reverse complement strand
AGCCTGTAAAATCGGTTAATGTAAAAAGATTAGTGCCTTTGAGGTATATCCTCAATTGCTGTGTATATATTTTATTAGTTAGACCTGAAGGAAGTGTATAGCCTAGGGTAACATTACGTAGTCTTAAAAATGAACCGTTTTGAATAAACCTGTCGGATGGCGAATAATTATATCCTCCAAAAGAAGGACGTGGTTCTGAATTACTTGTACCTTCGTCAGTCCATCGGTTCATAACATGCTTCTCAAAATTATATGGGTCGGGCCTTACTACTTCTTTGCCGTTAAATATTTTGTTTCCTGTTTGTGCTTGAAAATCACAAGAGAGATCAAAACCCTTGTATTCCAAGGAGAAGTTAAATCCAAATATAAATTTTGGTATTGGAGAACCAAGATATGTCCGGTCAAGTCCATTAATGACACCATCATTATTTACATCAACAAATCGAAGATCACCAATACCTGCCTGTGAATCATGAGGATAAGCGTCCAGTTCACCCTGGTTTTGAAAAACCCCTTTGGTTTTATATCCATAAAAAGCGCCGATGGGCAGTCCTTTTCTACTTTGCGTTACCGGTTGTCCGTTGCTTAGATATCCCCCGATAAGTAGAGAATCAACTCCACTGTTTCCGCCAACACTTAGTACTTCATTATAGATAGTAGATCCAAGAAGTCCGATGCTATAGCTGATCCTATTTATTCTTCCTCTCCAGTTAACAAGAAATTCAAATCCCCTGTTTAGAACAGACGCCGCATTGTACCGTATTCTTTGTCCCTGACCGTTTCCAAGGTATCCGGGTGTAGAAAGCTCAACCAGGATATCATCTGTAACCCTTCGATAATAATCGAACTCACAGGTTATTTTGTTTTGAAGCATTCCTATTTCAAGTCCTACATCGGTTTGGGTAGTACTTTCCCATTTCAAACCGGGATTACCACTTTTCCCGAACGAGGCTGCCGGCACAGCTGTCTCATCTGTTCCAAAAACAGCAAGAATACCCGATTGAATTCTTGAATACCTGTCATAATAGCTTATTTTCTCATTTCCTATTATTCCCCAGCTTCCCCTCAATTTTAAGGTTGAGACGAATGAAATATCTTGCATAAAAGTTTCATTCATCATATTCCACCCTACAGCAAATGAAGGGAAGTTTGAGAACCTGTTTTTATTGCTGAATTTTGAAGAGCCATCTCTTCTGAATGTCATGGTAACAATATACCTGTTTGAATAGGTATAATTTAATCTGAACAAATAAGAGATCATGGAGTAATACAAGTTTGGATCTACCCCGTTATAGATGTTCTGGAGCGTGTTAACATTATTTGTTTCATCAACTATATAAGATGGGGTTATGTACCAGAAATCTTTACCGTCTCTAAGTACGTTTTCACCAGGAAGCCTTATCTCTTCCGAAGAAGTTTCCTGCATGGTAAAACCTGCAACTATGTCTATACCATGATTATTAATAACTTTGTTATAATTAATAGTATTTTCCCAGAGCCAAGTGAGGTTGTCCGAACTTCCTTTATAAATATCACTCAACACATTTTGTTGTTGGGAGGCAGTGCCATCCGGATTATATACCGTAAAAGCAGGAGTAAACCGTTCTGTCTTATTGTAGGCAGCATCAATACCAAAACTTGATTTTATCGCAATGGAATTAAAAATTGTTGCTTCAGTAAATATATTACCTACTCCCCTGATCCCTTTCTGGAAATCGTTTGAATATTCAATATCGGCCAGTGGATTTCCAACATTATGAACCACTCCAAAACTCCCATCGGCATAATAAGGTTCTAGTACCGGTTGTGCACGATAAACCGAATAAGTCACATTTGGCGCATTTTGCTGCTTATATGGAACAACATTAATAGTATTACCTAACTTTATTGATTTAGTCAGGTTATAGGTATTGTTCAGCTTGATGGTTATTCGCTCATATCCTGACTTTTTAATTATTCCATCTTGTTTAAAGTATCCCAGACCAATATAATACTGTGTACTTTTTGTCGTACCTGAAGCTGATAGTTGATGATTGTGGACCGGGGCAATATCAAAAACTAAATCCTGCCAGTTGGTATTAGGTAATGAATTAATATTATTATAACTTCCGGGAATTATTTCATTTGAAATTGTTGCAAATTCTTTCCCATTAAGGAGATCAATTTTTTTGACTACACGTTGGATACTATATTCACCTGTGTAGCTGAATGTTGCTTTATCTTCTCCAATTTTTCCACTTTTGGTAGTAACAATAATAACACCGTTTGCCCCTCTTGACCCATATATAGCAGTTGCAGAGGCATCCTTTAAAACTTCCATTGATTCAATATCTGCTGAATTTAAAAAGGAAATATCATCAAGAATTACACCATCTACAACATATATAGGAGATGAATTGTTAAAGGTGCCTACTCCCCTAATCCTAACTACCGGTGAAGCTCCCGGAGCACCTGAAGTGCTTGTAACCTGAACTCCTGGTGCCTTACCCTGAAGGCCCTGTAAAGGATTTAAAGAAGTAATTTTCATAATGTCGTTTCCTTTGACTGAGCTTACGGCACCAGTTAAATCACTTTTTTTAACTTTGCCATATCCTATTACTACGAGCTCTTCAAGCGTCACGACTTCCTGCTCTAAGGTTACATTAACAGTTGTTTGGTTACCAATTTTTATTTCTTTGGCAGTATATCCAATAAAAGAAAAAATCAAAACAGAATCTTTGTCGTTCACTTCTATCGAGTAATTTCCATCTACATCTGTAACAGTACCATGTATAGAACCTTTAATTACAACATTTACCCCGGGAAGTGGTTCCACAGAATCAGATGTGGTAACTTTTCCTTGAATTGTTCTTCTTTGAGAAAAGGAATTGAAAGCTGTTGCAAAAATGAATAAGATAATGAAAATGGTACTGCTATTACATAAAAGGGCCAGATTGTAAGTTTTTGTTTTTTGCATAGGGTTAAAATTTTTCATAAAAATAATGCCTGATGTTTGCGTTTTGCAAATAATATGCATCACTTAAATTACACCAGAAAAAAATGAAATAAAAAGACACTTCACTTTTACTACTTCATGATACTTTATTGTTTTGAATATAAACGGAATACAAAGGTAATAAATTCAGTAAAATTGATGGAGATGATTAGTGGGCAAGTAAAGCATAATTAAAAATGAAAATGAAAGGTTCATTATTGGAGCTGTTTCAGTTTATGATGAAGGAGATTTTCCAACCATTAAAGGTAGTGTGACCTATAAAACTGAAGATGAAGAGATAAGTTGGGAATAAATCTGGTTTGATAAGTAAAAGAAATACAGAGAAATGGTGATAAAAAATCCCCCCATTCATAATGACAAAGGGAGGCCTAATGAGACAGATAGCGGTAACTCTGTTTAAAACTGCATGATATACTCGGTAAGGTTGGTATCTCTCTTCATGCCCATCTTTTTCCGTAAACGGTAACGGTGATTTTCTACCCCTCTGACAGATATACCTAAAAGTGGTGCAATTTTCTTCGATTCAAGGTTCATTCTTATATATGCACATAATTTCAGGTCGCTTGGAGTGAGGCTGGGAAACTCTTTTTTTATTTTTTTTAAAAATTCTTCATGTGCCTGTTCAAAATTACTTTCAAACACTTTCCAATCATCTTCATTGGTGATATTTTTATCTAATAATTTTATGATACTTTTGTACTGCTCCCAAAGCATAGGATCAGTATTTCGTTTATTCTTTGTCAATAATTTCAACATCAGCATCTTCAATATTATCTTTTTGAGCATTTTGATTTTTTTGAGCATTCGGTTGAGCTGTTTGATGTTGAGCATTTTGGGCGGAAGAGGCTCCTTGTTTTTGAAGTTCTTGTATTAAAACTAGGGAAGGTGCTTCACGCATA
>CAZWGG010000581.1:0-3905 GCA_964633305.1 uncultured Bacteroidales bacterium | reverse complement strand
ATCCTTCCTCCAATATGTTAACCATATAGTGAGTGCTTCCGGCACGAATAAACCGTGCTTTGATATTCTTTTCACACATCATCCGGTGAAAATAGATACCGATAGAAAGGGCTGTTCCTCCTGCCCCAGCCTGGAAAGAAAATCCGTCTTTTACAATGCCGGCAATATCACAAAATTTTGCAGTTAATTCAGCTATTAACAAACGATCGGGACTTTTAGTTATTTGGGTTGTACCGGAAACAATTTTCCCCGGAATACCAATTTTATCGAGCTTCACCACATAATCCACGTAATTTCCTTGTATCTGCCAGGGAATACACGGAAAAGGTACCAAGTTATCAGTTACCACAATTACCTTGTCGGCATATTGAGAATCGGCAAGAGCAAAACCGAGCAGGCCACATGCTGTTGGTCCCCTGTCACCTGTTGCATTTCCAAACGGATCGGCTGTGGGGGCTGCTATTACAGCAATATCAATATGTACTTCACCATCCTGAACGGCCTGGTAACGCCCACCATGTGAACGTAAAACTCCTATACCTTTCATCTTACCTTCAGAAGTAAATTTTCCCAGGGGGCCGTTCATGCTTCCTTCTATATGATGAATCGTGCCATCTTCCAGATATGGAATCAGGTGGGCATGGCATGGAAAGGAAGCTGACGGAAACCATACCAGATTTTTCGCCCCAAGTTCTTTAGCAATATCGAATACTTGGTTAGCCACCAAATCGCCATCACGAAAATGATGATGTGTTGAAATAGTCATACCATCTTTTAGTCCTGCTTTAACAAGGGCATCCTTAAGCGAAACGGCAAGTTTGTTTCCATCGGCAGGATAGTCGGCACAGGAAGTAATTGGCGGACCATATTTTCTTCCATCAGGCTTAAACTTTCCAACTCCCATATAGGGAATAACCTTTTTGCCGTTTATTTCTTCAGGTACTAATCGTCCTGCTGCATTTTTTACAAAATTAATCATAGCTATCCCTCCAGTTTTTTGCCAGTTTTCGGGTTGCTATAGCATCATCTATAATTTGTATTGCCCGCTTAACCACAGGTGGGTCAACCATTTTCGAGCCAACAGCAACAACTGCTTTGCCTTCTTTTTGTGCCTTGTGGAAAGCAAAAACAATTCTTTTTGCTTTTTCAATCTCTTTTTCATCAGGCGCAAAAAACTCATTCACCACTTTTACCTGGCGGGGATGGATACATCCCATACCAACAAAACCCAGCGCCTTCGAATCTCTCACATTATTAGCAAGGGCATCAAGGTCTTCAAAATCTGAAAAAACCGAATCGATTGGTTGAATACCTGCAGCACAAGCTGCGTTTACTATGCGTGAACGGGCAACAAAAGATTCACGGCCTTCGTCTGTCCTTAACACCCCAATATCTGCCGTGTAATCTTCCAATCCTATTGCCATTGCCACTATGTTTGGAGATGCAGAAGCTATATGATATGCATTTTCAACACCCAAAGCACTCTCAACAATTGGCATAAGATGAATGCTATCATTTTCTTTTCCTAATATCCTGGAGATTTCTTCTTCTACCCCATGTATTTGAGAAGGTTTTTCGCACTTGGGAATTAAAATCAGGTTAACATTATATGGCACGATACATCTCAAATCGGCAATACCATTAGTACCCTGGTTAATTCGTACCATTCTTTCCGCCCCATAAAGATCGACCTGGCACAGGGCATTTCGTACCAATATCCTTGCTTCTTCTTTTTTGTCGGGAGAAACAGAATCTTCCAAATCAAGTATGATCCCATCGGCACTATGAATGCCAGCATTGATCATTAATTTCGGATTGTTACCGGGCAGATATAACCTCGATCTCCTATGCTTATCTTTTGGTGTTTGGTAACTATTTTGAGGTAGCAATTCAAATAAAAAATCTCTTTTATCATCAATTAACTTTTTCAAAGCAGCTTCCAACCGGGCAGCTATCACAAAGGGCAGTGCACCGGTATCTAGTATTTCTGCAATAACATTTTTTACTCCATAAAAATCAAATATTTCATGGCATAACTCCCTGATAGAATTGCCATACAAACTCTCTACCCTGCTTTGAAGGTGCACTATGTTTTCTTTACCACGATGAAAAGATACTTCAATATAACAGTCGGAACGAACGTCATCACCTTTATTACCTGAAAAAGTAATCATAATTGTTGAAATCAACAAAAAACTAAAATTTAACTTCTAATTAAAATTACTGCATATTTATTAAAGAGAGATGTAGTAACCCAAAAATTGATAGTTTAAGTGGTTTTTTATAATAATGTACCATACTACTTACTCATCAACCTCATAATCTGTTAATAAGGCTATCAATTCGGCTCATCGAGGCATTCAGGCTGCCCGATGTAGAAAAAAACCGGACATCGATAGGATTGTAACATACCTCTAAGTTAAAAAAAAAATTAAAACACTTCCAAGAAACTATTCAAATGTATTTTCCATATATAATAATATTTTGCGATAGCACAATTTATGCAGATAGCAAATTACCGGAAATTCTTGTTTACTTTAAAAACATATTGAAAACATTTTAAAATAGATTTCATAATTTAGTAACAATTTGGCAAGATATTTGAAAATGAAATTTAATTAAAAATGTGAGCTATGAAAAAGATTATATTATTATCAACCGTTTTTATTATAACTATCACCACCAGTGCACAAATACTAAACCAGGCAAAGAAACTGCTTCAGCAAAACAATAGCGGCCTTACCGAAGAAGAAGCAGGTTCGGGAATTAAAGAAGCACTGATAAAAGGAACAACCAAGAGTGTGGAATTTGTATCGAAAGTAGATGGATATTTCAAAAACCCCGAAATAAAAATTCCCTTTCCGCCGGAAGCTAAAACAATTGAAAGCAAATTACGTGCTGTGGGTATGGGTAATAAAGTTGATGACGTTGTATTATCTATTAACAGGGCAGCAGAAGATGCGGCAACTGAAGCCAAATCCATTTTTGTTGCGGCCATTAAAAACCTTACCTTACGTGACGTGTTTGACATTCTTAAAGGCGAAGATGATGCGGCAACACAATATTTAAAGAACAGCACTTCCGATCAATTAGCCATAAAGTTCAGGCCGATTATTGAAACCTCGCTTGAAAAAGTTGACGCTACCAAGTATTGGGATGATGTAATAAACTCGTACAACAAAATTCCTTTTGTAAAAAAAATGAACCCAGATTTAGCAGAATATGTAACAGAAAAAGCCATATACGGATTGTTTATAATGATTGCCAAAGAAGAAGCAAAAATTCGTAAAGACCCGGCTGCGCGAACTACAGAATTACTTAGAAAGGTCTTTGGAAATTAATAAATCTCTGATAAGAGGGGTTCTTTTGTTACCTGCATTCTTCATAGGCTTGTATGATACGGTCAATGCGTTTTTCCATTTCGTCATCAATTACCTTTTTCTCAGGGTTTTGATCAAACCAAGCCAGGGTACTTTTAATACCTTTCCTAAAAGGAATTGTTGCCTGGTAACCCGGAACAAACCTTTTTATTTTTGTATTATCAAAAATGACACTGTAAGATTTATCTCCCAATAGATTACCCATTTTTGACTCGTCTTGTTTAATAATAAAATCAGATGGGATATGTACTATATTTGCTTTTTCACCTGCTGCCCCGGCCACTGCTTCATAAATCTGGTTCCAGGTTAAAATTTCATCGGAAGTGATATGAAAAGCCTGGCCTGTAGCCTGTTGGTGACCTAAAAGCGGGACAAACCCTTTGGCAAAGTCTTCTGAATGGGTAAGTGTCCAAAGTGAAGTTCCGTCACCATGCACAATTATCTTTTTCCCTTTTTTAATCCTGTCAATTATATTAAATTTTTCCCATCCGCCTATTGCTACTGGAATTACCTTATCGTAAGTGT
>CAZWGG010000580.1:0-3919 GCA_964633305.1 uncultured Bacteroidales bacterium | reverse complement strand
TCGGACCATAAGAAGTAATATTTGCCATTTCTGTAAAAAACCGTTGTACCTTCACGAAAATGACTGGGGTTTAATAATTTTATTGTACTCTCATCAATATTTACCATGTCATTTTTCAGTTCAGCAACCGCCATATAACCATTTCCCCAGTACAGATAGTATTTTTTACTTTTAGGATCCTTAAATACATCAGGATCAATCTCTATGCCCCTGTTTGTACCTTCTGGTTTTTTATCAATAATACGTTTCCCCGAATCTTTAAATGGTCCGGTTGGACTATTGGATACAGCAACACCAATAAATTTTTCTGCCGTAAAATAAAAATAGTACTTATCGCCAAACAGATTTTTTTTCTCTATAATACAAGGTGCCCAGGCGTTTTTATCGGCCCAAGTCACGTCCTTTTGCAGGTCAAGTATAATACCTTCATCTTTCCAGTCAACCAGGTTTTCTGATGAGAAAGCTTTGAAAAAAGTGCCTGACCAGTTATCAAATCCGTCGCTGGTCGGATACAAATAAAACTTTTTATTCTTTTTTGAATAGATGATATCCGGGTCGGCATAATATCCTTCTAAAACAGGATTATTATTTATTGACGGGAACCCTGCCGGCAATCCCCATTTTTCAGTTAGTGCTTTTAATTCATCTCTTGTAATGGATATAACCGTACCATGACGCGGATGAAAATCCATGGAAATTTCATTGTCTACTACTTTAAAGTTCTTCAGGTCGGAGGTGATGGTAAACTGATATTTATGTTTGCGGTACATATCGTACATCAGGATGTACTTGTCCGAATTATTCAATTTAAATATCCCTGAACCTTCCACATCTTCATTTGTACTTTCCACAAAATCGTTGTATTCTGTCCATTTACCCGAAGAAAGAGATTTGGTGGTAGCCATACGGATTCCGTTATCCTTTTGCGTTCCTGTTTTATAAAACATACGGTATAAGCTATCTTTGTAAATAATATCTCCGTCAATGCAAAAATCACCTGACCCGGGAATAAAAAGTGGAGCAGGTTCTCCAATAAGGTCTGTAAAGTCTTCATTGGCAAAGGCATAATATATAATATCATTGGCATCGCCATGTTTCATCGACCAGTATATCATGTATTTTTCAGCCTCGGGATCATAAATGGTTTGAGGTGCCCATACCCGCACCAGGTCTTCATGTCCACCATATTTTTGAGGGATATTTACAACCGATGATGTCCAGTTAATAAGATCGTATGATTTAAGTAATACCATAGCCCTGTTGGAATCCCATCCTTTTGAGCTAACCATGTCGGTTAAAACCATATAAAATGTATGCCCATCGATCCCGCGTAATATATGCGGGTCGCGCACCCCACCTGATGAGCTTATTACTTTTGAATCAAGAACGGGCTTGTTGTTATTTATTGCTTTATAATTGAACCCATCCATGCTAATGGCAAAATGAACCTGTTCCTGACTTTGTTTATTACCTGTAAAATAAGCAAAAAGATATGCCACGTAATCTTTTTCAATAATGCCACACCTCTTTTGTGACAATACATTTCCAACAAGAAAAATATTGATGAATAAAAGTAGTGCTATTGTTTTCATAATGTTTTTGATCATGTTATTTTGAATTTGTTTTTGTTAAAGAAACATTAAATAATATTGCTATACATGTATGAATTACCTGAATTTTCCCCGTAAATCTTTCGTATTTCATAGCTGGTAGCTGATTTAACTTCTTTAATGATTCAATATGTTATTCTCCAAAAACTTTACATTTCTTTATGGTAGTAAAATAAGTATTTGGTAATGCAATTTAATAAATAGAATTAAAAAAAAATTATTAATGAAGGCTTAAATGAGACGGCTTTTTCCAAAAAAGGTACGAATTTCATTCGCAATTTTTTTGATAAAATTACGGAATGTATCTTTTAAAATTCTTCTGAGATAAGTATATATCGAATAGGCCATTTTACTTTTTGATAAGTAAATAGTGTCAGTGCGAAAACTCGTTTTTTTTTTCGGAAGTGGCTGCGAGCAAGCTTAAAGTGCAAGGCTTGCGAAGGCCGAAAAACGGGAGTTTACTAAACGTAAATGACCAGTTTTCGGACGAGCATAACGCAGCAATTGGAGTTTTCGCGCAGCCACTAAATACCATCTAACAGAAAATTTCAGATGGCTTTAATTTAATTAAGTATATCCTTTTTGAATAGAAAGGCAATTATGAGAATTACTAACTACGTTTACACATTTTTTTGAATAGTCTCTAAAGGGCTTATTGACCGTTTATTTTAATTAGTTCCAACTATATAAAAGATTGTCGAAATCATTTTTATTGTTAAACCAATCATCCTGGCCCTCCATAGTCATATCTTACCAACGAAGTAACACCATAAAAATAATGCTGACATTAACTTTGGGGGTTTTATCGTATTCCATCTGTATAGTTTAAAAATTATTTTTCCAACATTTTGATAAAATACCCACCCACTACAGAACGTGCCTGGAATCCTACCTGCGTTGCATCGGTAGTTTCATACCAGTCTGACATTGGAACACGATCTGGTGTCTCAGTTACGAACTTGTAAAGCGGGGTGATTAATTTCTGAAAAGATTCCATGTCATCAGCCAAAGTAGCGGTCCAGACTATCCAGTCGGCTTTGGTATAAGTTCTCCGGTTGTCAAGTGGTAACCCGTATTTATTTTGTTTGGTGAGATAATAGGCAACTTCTTTTTGCACTACCTCTTTTGGGAAAATGCCGAGGTTTAACAATTTATTCCAAACCAGGTTGTATTTCTGGCTCCAGGTTTCGGGCTGATCAAATGTTAATCGGAAATGGTCGCTGTCGTCGGCCATTTTTATCCATTTCTGTGCCATCTTTTTGGCTTCGCTGGTGTATTTTTTTGCTACTTCTGTTTTCCCCAGCATTTCTGCCAGCTTCCCGTAACCGGCAATTCCCATAATCGCTTTTGCCGAAAGATTTACATTGTGAGCAAAATGTCCTGCAAAGTCGTCAGTACAAAGCTGATTTTCCGGGTCGAGACCATTTTCAAGAAGATAATTGGCCCAGATTGTCAGTGTTTCCCAGTGTTTTTCAGCGTAATCGGCATTTGCTTCTACATCAGCAATGGCAGTGTTAAGAATTAACATGTTGCCGCATTCTTCCACCGGCATATCGCCACCATAGGTTTGCCCGTTGGCTTTCGGGTAAGTACCGACATCGTGTGCGGCAAACGGGTTGGTCCATTTTCCGCTTTCGGAATAATAAAAAATCGGATTCAACATCCCTTTTAAAAGTTCCGGGTTGTATTTCAGGAATAAAGGGGCAGAAGGATAAGTTACATCCACTGTTCCAATAGAACCGTTGCTAAAATTTTCTTTAGAAAGGAAGAGCATGTTGCCGTGGGTATCTTTAACCAGTTTATGGGCCGCAATGGATTGACGGTAAGCCAGCAGGCAAAGCCGGGAATATTCTTCGCCTCCTGCCCGGAGAGCATCCTGGTAAATTTTGTTATCAAAATCATCACAGCGTGCCATTATTTTCCGGTAGTCAGCAGCCGCAGAATTCATGATTTCGTCAAAACTAACCTGTCCGTCTTTTGTCCAAAAGGCTTTCAAGTTCTTTTTAAAATATTGTATAGATTCAATATCGTCATAAGCCAGCATAACGTAACCTGTTGCAGGTTTTGAGGAAACTTTTCCCATATTGTCGGTGCAGGCAAGAACCGGCATTGACTTTGACATGACTGCCGTGATCTTATCTTTTTCAGTATTTATCTTCCCACTTTCAATGAAAGATTTTTTCATATCCGAAAAATCGCCTATAGCCAGTGACTTATTTTCCGATTCTTCGAAAGCCAGGTAAAAATAACCCCAGTCGATACGCATATTGTCGCCTTTTTTTTGCAAAACGGGTTGCTCGGTAGTTCCC
>CAZWGG010000579.1:0-3940 GCA_964633305.1 uncultured Bacteroidales bacterium | reverse complement strand
GCTGGTATTATTATTGACTTTTATATGTTAATACTAAAAATGAACGGAAAAGATATTTGGGGAAAACCATTGTTATTACTAGGAATTTTACTTACACTCGGAGGTGTTCAACTTATCACTACAGGGATTTTGGCCGAGATTCTTATGCGAACTTACTATGAATCACAGGAAAAGAAACCATATAAAATAAGAAGGGTAAATAACAGGTAAAAACGTTTATTATTAAGTAATTTTAATTTTGACAAAGGTAGAAACATGAAATATGTTATAACAATATTTAAAAGGTATCTTCCTCCATACAAAAGATATGTTTTTTTTAATATCCTGTTTAATTTTTTGGCAGCTGTATTTGGTATATTTTCTTTCGTTACTATGATACCTGTTTTAAAAATATTATTTGGTTTAGAAGAAAAGGCATATAGTTATGAACATGTAGTGTTTTCTTTAAAAAATTTAAAAGAAATTAGTTATTCACTAAAACATAATCTTTATGTTTTTATTACCCATATATCAGAGCAACATAATGAAACAAGGGCATTGATATATATAGGGCTATTTTTACTGGTAATGGTTTTATTCAAAACAAGTTTTGCCTATTTAGCCAGTTTTTATATAGTATACATAAGAAATGGTGTAACAAGGGATATAAGGAACCAGATATACCGAAAAACTACAGGGTTACCCATATCATTTTTTTCTGAAGAAAGAAAGGGAGATATCATTGCAAGAATGACAGGGGATGTTCAAGAAATTGAAAACTCAATTATGAATTCGCTGGATATGCTATTTAAAAATCCTATAATTATTCTTGTTTCTGTAATTACAATGATAGTAATGAGTTGGCAATTGACGTTATTTGTTTTTATTTTATTCCCTGTTGCCGGTACAATAATAGGCAGGATAGGCAAAAGTTTGAAAAAAAGTTCACTGGCCGGACAGAATAAAATGGGAGAGATACTTTCAACCATAGAAGAAACATTATCGGGCCTTCGTATTGTGAAAGCATTTAATGCTGAAAATAAAATGAATGAGCGTTTTGGAAAAGAAAATAATGAGTACAGGAGAATAATGAACAGATTAATGCGAAGAAGGGTACTTGCACACCCGGTAAGTGAATTTCTTGGAACCGTGGTAATGATTATTGTAATGTGGTATGGAGGTCATCTAATATTAAAAGGAGAAAGTAAACTTCCCCCCGAAAATTTCCTGGTATACTTGGTTGTATTTTATAATATTATAAACCCAACAAAGGCTTTTTCCCAAGCATACTACAGTATACAAAAAGGGCTTGCTTCCATGGAAAGAATTGACCGGATTTTAACAGTAACATCAAAAATAAGTGAGCGAAAAAATTCTAAAAGAATACAATCATTTAATAAATCTATTGTGTATGATAATGTATCGTTTAAATATCAAAAAGAATATGTACTTAAAAATGTCAATCTTACTGTAGAAAAAGGTAAATCAATTGCCCTTGTAGGTCAGTCCGGTGCCGGCAAATCAACACTTGTTGACTTATTGCCAAGGTTCTATGATATTGCAGAAGGTGAAATACGAATAGATTCTATCAATATTAAAGAATATAAAATAACCGATCTTCGAGGACTGATGGGAATAGTGAACCAGGAACCCATTCTTTTTAATGATAACTTCTTTAATAATATAGCATTTGGAATGGACAATGTTAAGGAGGAAAAAGTTGTTGAAGCTGCTAAAATTGCAAATGCACATGATTTTATTAGCAATACAGAAAATGGTTACTATACTAATATTGGAGACAGGGGCAATAAACTATCTGGAGGACAAAAACAAAGGATAAGCATTGCCCGTGCAGTTTTAAAAAATCCGCCTATACTAATTCTGGATGAAGCCACCTCAGCTCTTGATACTGAATCGGAAAGACTGGTACAAGATGCACTTATGAAATTAATGGAAAACCGCACTTCAATAATAATAGCACACCGGTTATCAACAATTATCCATGCAGATGAGATATGTGTGGTTTCGAATGGAGAAATAACTGAAAAAGGAACTCACCATTCATTAATCAGGAAGAACGGAGAATATAAAAAATTTTATGAACTTCAAAACTTCTAGTTGGTAAAATGAATCTTACTTATAAATTGAAGAATATTATAATTCCTAAGATCAAATTTGCCATAACATCATCCATTGCTACCATAATTGATCATCTCATCTATATTCTTCTGATAAATTGGTTTATTGAATCAATTGCAAATCTTATATCCTACTCTATAGGTATGGTCATTAACTTTATGCTCCAAAAAAAATTCATATTTATTTTGAGACGAAAGTTGCATATTACATTCATTATATCAATTTTTTTTTCTTTACTGGGCCTATTAATAACAACCTTATTAATTCACTTATTCTCAAAAAATACATTCTTTAGCCAGCACAAATACATAAATAAGTTGTTAGTAACAGGAATTGTTTTTATTTACAATTTCTATACAAAACGATTTGCATTTGAAAAAGAATATAGTAAACTTTAATAAGTTAATTTTTACTTGTGAGTAGTTATCATCAGGTAATTGAATTTTAAAATAGCAATTACAAATATGCTTAAAATGAGGTCCGAGGTAAATTTGAATAAAAAGAACCTGTTTTTTTTTACAACAAACCTTGTGCTGCTATCCGTGGCTTTATTTTTTAAACTCGGGTCACAGCCTTTGTATCTTGAAGAACCAAGAAGGGCTCTTATCGCCCTGGAAATGGATATTAGCAATAATTTAATTGCCCCCACTATATCTGGTGAATACTATTATAAAAAGCCTCCAATGTGGAATTGGATGATTTTAATAGCTTATAAACTATTTAATAACTATTCTGAATTTTCCATACGCTTTTTTAGTGTTTTGTCATACTTGTTATCCGGAGTACTGATCTTCCTGATGGGAAGAAAATATGTCAACCTTTTGTTTGGTATGATATCATCGCTTATGTACCTTATTTCAGTTGATACTTTTTTTTATTTTACACAACTAGGGGAAATTGACATCTTTTACTCATTTCTGATTTTGTGTGGTTTTTTTTCATTGTACCATTTTCATCATAACCAAAATAATTTGGTTGCTTATATACTTTTTTATCTTTCAATGGCGCTGGCAACGCTTACAAAAGGATTACCATCAATAGCGTTTTTAGGAATAACTTTACTGGTTTTTTTAATTTGGAAAAAGAAAATTAAAGAACTTTTTAGCCTTAGTCATTTATCAGGTTTTTTACTATTTTTATTTATAACGGGTACATACTTGTATTTATATTCGCTACATCAAGATACTCATAATTTGATTGAAGTTTTGTTCAAAGAATCGGCAGATAGAACTGTTATTGCCGATAATCAATTAAAGAATATATTTTTACATATACTGCTTTTTCCACTTGACTTAGTTAAAAACACATTACCGGCTTCACTCTTTTTAATATTTCTTTTCAATAAAAAGTTGTTGAAATTTATTTTAAGAAATAATTATATATTCTTCTCACTCCTTATTTTTATATCAAATATCCTGATCTACTGGTTCTCACCCGGATCAAAACAACGTTACATTTATATGCTTTATCCTTTATTAATAAATATATTTGTTATAGCATATCTTCAATCTGGCTCAAACAAAAGAGCTAATCAACTTATTCATTATGCATTTTTAATCTTTTATTTACTCTCACTACTATGTTTCTCCTCATTATTATTTCTAACCGAATTAAAGAAACTTGAATATAGATGGGTTATTACTCTTTGCGGTTCAATATTGACAATAGTTTTGCTTGTTTTGTATATGAAACAGCCCCTGTACAGGATATGGTATATTGTATTATTGTTTATACTTGCAAGAATTGCATTTGATTTCACAATATATCCTTTACGAAACCTAGATAGTGAAGCTGCAGATATGAAAAAACATGCAGGAAAAAT
>CAZWGG010000578.1:0-3941 GCA_964633305.1 uncultured Bacteroidales bacterium | reverse complement strand
CGCCAAACAACTGGGCATGAAATATATTGGTTTTGACATTAATCCTCAATACAGGAAAATTGCAAACCAGGGCTTGGGAGTGATTGATGACGTCAGTTCAATTGCAGAAAAAAAACTTAAAGCATTACAATTGTTGAAAATATAAAAACTAACATCATGAAAATAACGATTGATAATTTATTGGAACAATACCCTGAATTAGATATTCCACTACCAAAGCAGTTGAACAAGGATGAATTTGAGTTTGTAAAGGAGAATTTTGACCTGTATAACGAAGATGATACCATTAAAAAGTACATTGACACGTTTATAACGAAATTAAACGAAGTCGCGTCAAAGCAGGATAAACCAAAAGAGAAGGTCAAACCTTCACCAAAAAAATCTACGCCTGAAAAAAGCGAAGAAATTGTTTCAAAACCAAAATTTAACAAGGGAGACACCGTTTACATTAAAGAGACCGGTGAAAAAGTTGAAGTGCGTCTGATTAGTAAAAAAGGCACGATTATACCCGGACAAAAATCCACACCTGTAATCTCTTACCTGGTAAGCAATAATAAGGAATATAAGGAAACTGACTTGTCAAAAAATAAGCCAAAGACTGTTATAAAAAAATCGTCTGAACAGCAAAAAACAGAGAATAAAACAAAAACTGTCCAGGTAGAGCATTTCACACTTGAAGAAAGGTTCATCAAGCGTTATCTGTTGCTTGATGGTAAAGTTAAAACTAAAGAACAGGTATTGACCTTTATTAAATCGCTCCAAAAAGCGATAACAGATAAGCAAATTCGTAAAACATCGAAATATGCTCATGAAATAGAGGATATTCAAACAAGCCTTGTTAAGCTGTACAACTCAGCATCAGGTACAATTGAAGGTTTTAAAATATCCTTATATCCCAAAAAAGTTGATGAACTTCAAAAAATTGTCGGAGATAAAAAAGTAAGGTTATCTGTAATTTATATAAAACGCTTTATCGGCCTGTATGGCAAAGAAACCAAAGAGAAAGCCCAACGGCTTCAGAATTTAATAAACAAAGCAGTGGAAAAGGGTAAAGTACCAACCAATGACCCATACTTTGAACAACTCAAAACAGTTCAAAAAGCGCTTAAAGATTATCTGAATGATAAAGATATGTCCGTATCCGAAGCAGAGATGCGGGGATTGGCTGGAATCACAGGTATGGCATCTCCATCTTTTTTAGGGACTACATTCGGTAAGGCTGATGTGGTTTCTTCACTTGATTTACAAAAAGCAGTTTTCAGACACATGGGATTTACCGGTATCTGGAAAAAAATCATCGGAAATCCGGAAGAGCCGTTTCATATTATGATTTACGGACCTGGTGGAAAAGGTAAATCTACCTTTGGCGTTAAATTCGCTACCTATTTGAGTAAAGAGCTTCAACGCCATGTGCTGTATGTAGCCGATGAAGAAAAGATTTCCGATAAGCTCAAAGAAAAGCTGCAACGGTTCAATTCATACAATGACAAACTTTCTGTAACCGGTGAAATGCCAGCAAAACTGAAAGGGTATGAAGTTATTTTTCTGGACAGTGTTACCTCAATGGGCATGGAACCGGAACAATTTGAAATCATTCAGGAACAAAATCCTGCAACTTCATTTATCTATATTTTACAAACCAATAAACAGGGTAATTTCTATGGAAAACGAAAATGGGAACATTTGTGTGACGTGGTGTTACGGTTTGAGGATGGGAAGGTGACGGTTGAGAAGAATAGGTTTGGAGGTGTTGGGGAGTTTGAAATTACAAATTAATTCATCAATTTTAATTTAATCATCTTGTTCACTGGACTTACGTGTTCACGTATTCGTGAAATTATGAAGGAAATGAAAAAGATGGTGTATATATTCAACTTATCGTTTCATTTCAACCCTATTTCAGAATGGGGAAATCTTTGTAAAATTTTAATAGTCCAATAACTTCTGTACGCAATTTGTTGCGCACAAAGGTTTTCATCTTATTATCCATTAACTCACCCATACCTTGCAATAAACTCTTACCACTCATAGATTCAATTTTTTCGATGCATTTTTGCACGTAATCGACGAAAGGCATATCCATCCTGAATTCCACAATATTTTTATTGATCGGGGTTTGTTTTTGCATAAAAAACCAACAATCAAATATGTCACGGTTGGTGATCGACTCTCTGTCAAGCAACGCACACAGTTTATGAGCAAACATATCTTCCTGAACCATCACCAGTATATTTAATCCCAGAAGGTTCTTTATTTCGTAGTTATTGTCGAATAACCGGTTTGTGATTTCTACTTTTAATTTACGTTCGTTTACACCATAGTCAAGTACAATCAACGGGCCATAAAATTTTTTGGCCTCATCAAATATTGTTCCGTACTTAAGCAGTATTTTACGGACTTTTTTATAAACCATATCTTCTTTATCCGGAACAAGTAAATTAAAATCGAGATCTACGGAAAATCTTGGCAGATCATAAAAGAACATTAGAGATGTACCTCCTTTAAATCCCAGGCAGTTCGAAAGTTCAATATCCGAATAAATATCTTTAAGAATCTGAACCAGGTAAAATCTGTGTTTGTTTATGTCAACCATTGGTAAGAATTTTTTTTACTTGTGCTGTCAACGACTTTGATTGATACTGTGGTAAAAATTTATAAATATCTCTTTTTTTTAAAGGATTGAGATTATCAAAGTGATAGTCTTTGTTTAAGTAGAGCAGGTCTAAAAATGCCCTTTCTACGGTTGCTATGTTTACATGGTTTTTCTGCCTTTCGATACCCATAGGATTCGTAAGTATTTCGCCCTTGATTTTACGGAAAATATATTCTCCGTCTGTCACTTCAATGGTTCTGCTTAAATAACTGACTATTGTAATTCTTGGGTCGTATTGAAAAACTACCCCGGCTTTTTGTAAAACATATTCCAACGATATGTATGAAGGCACATAAATTGTACATGCGAGTTCTTCCGTATTAAAATTGGATTTTGTGTATATTCCCTTTCGGGGATTTTCCAATTTCCCGGTTCTGACATAATAATTCAACTTATTATTAAGGTTCTGGAAGTTTGTTTCACCCGCCAATAAAGCAATATCCTTCAAACGAAAGACTGTACGGTCGTCCTGGTAAAGGGTAATTATTATATTATTTTTCATTACACGTGAACTAAACATACGAATATTTTATATATTCAGTTCACAAATATATTAAAATAAATCAAAATAAATGAAAGTACCATACCAATAAATCTGACGAACATATTTTGAGGTGAAAGATGGTTAAGGAACTTTTGGTAGAATACCTAAAAAGGAAATGGGAGCATTTGTATGATGTGATGTTTAGATTTGGGGATGGCAGGATTGGAGAAGAATAGGTTTGGGAAGGTTGGGAAATACGAAATGTAATAATTTAGGTTTTCAGTTACATTTTTCCACACTATGATGATTATATGTTAATAACTTTGGAATATTTTCCAAAAAAATTTGAGAATTGAATTGGAATAATTCATGTATATTTGTTACGTGATATAAATTTTAGTGAAATGAAGATTGAACAATTAAGGTTTTTTGATGAGAAAGGGGATTTCAATTCCAGGCGATTTGAATCTAAAGAAAACACTGAAATGTTTTCTAAATTAGCATTTAGTGTAGGTGAAGCTTTTAATTCAATGAACAACATTGACATTACAAGTTTTGACTCAACAACAAGGGCAAATATGCTCAACAATTTAGTAGTTGATTGTATACAGAAGAATTGTGATGATAAGCAATTTAGTTTTTATAAATCACTCTCAAATACAAGAAGAAGCTTTGCAATCTATAATGACGAATATATATTTCTCTTCAAAAAATATCCGGTATCTAATGTCCAGACTAATCAAGACACGATTATAAAAAATCAGGAACTGGATAAACATGTAATTTTTGTTGTCTATCGTGTTG
>CAZWGG010000577.1:0-3945 GCA_964633305.1 uncultured Bacteroidales bacterium | reverse complement strand
ACAGTACCAATAATCCTAAAGTAAAACACGATATAGTAATACATTATGAAATGCTAACATTTTGTAAATCAAGACCATATATTTTAGAGATAATAAAGAACAGGTATGTTATAAATTATAAATGCAACGATGTTAGTAAAGAACGCGTAGAGATTATATTTCAGAAAGTTTTTGGATATGGCACATCTATTAACCCCTTAACTTTTAAGGGTAAAGCTGTGAAAAAAAACAATATAAATGCTATGCATGACGGAGAAATTATAAATTGTCCAATAGATCAAAAAGAAGATGGGTTTATCTATCAAAAACTTATTAATAACGAAATTGATAATAATTTGGTTGAAGATATAAGAGTTACTATAATAAATTATAATCTAGTATTATGTCAGATAAAAAGAAGGGATAAAGATGTAAGGTTTTCAAGACAAACTGCTGAAACATTTTTAAAAAAACTTACAGAGGCTTTGTCAGATATTGAAATACAAAAAATCAGGGAATTTTGTATCAATTTTGGATTGGAATTCGGATCACTTGATATACTTAGGGATAAAGATGATAAAAAAATTTATATAGTTGATGCAAATAGCACGCCAAACGGTCCAGCAGGTTTGAATGAAACAGAAACCAAATTGGCCATTCAAACGTTAGCAAAAGCTTTTGAAAAGGAATATTTGATCGGGTAAAATATTTTTTTCACATTCAATAATCTCAGGAATGTAATATGAACTAAAAAACTCCAGGACTACATGAGTCCTGGAGAGAAGCGAGTTGAATATCCAACCTAACGCTTAATCAATTGACTTTAACGCCATTTGGCTATTAAAAATAAAAAATCTATTCGCAGATGTTGTTTATTAATCCCGGGGAACCAAGGTCCCCAGTATTGTATGTTTCAGTAGCAAGGCACCATGATGTCCCAAGTTTTGCTTCGTCTGCATCATAATGTGTCAGTGATAAATTTAACGAGGCTCCTGATGCATCAGGAAAAGAAGCTCCATCATCGTAACGAACACTTGCTAATTCAATACCATTAGTCCCATCTGTTCCATATGTGGCAATTTTTAGTTCTGAACCGGAATTTGTGAGTGAAATATCACTTCCATAAACATATTTTTCACAGTCAACAGCATCCTCTGATCTGGCCATTACATAATATGCCCCCGGGATAAGATTAATTTCCTCACTAATAACATGGATAGCTGATTCCTTTATTATTACTAAATTGTTCAGGTTAATTTCAAATGAAGCATTATTATATATCTCAAACCACTCCCCTTTTGTATCCGATAAAGAAACTGGGTCGTACATTATTTCTGTAATTAACAAATCTCCATAAGTTAAACTCGCGGAAGAACTATCGTTTTCACCAGTGATTGTTATTACTTGTGTCACTTCCGTTTCATCAAGATTAATAGTAAAAGCAGCCTGTGCATTATTAACAGTGGCATCAAGAACTACTTCATATAGCTTTCCTGCCACAGGATTTGATATGTCACCTGTAAGCATTTTATTTTGGGTTGAACCATCGCTTAAAGCATAAATTAACAAAGCTTTTATATGAATTGGATTTAAATCAAAGTATCCTTTTCTTATCTCATCCTCAAAAAAAGTTAACATTTCTCCTTCAATACTAACTTCTGTAAAATACGATGTGAAATCTTGTTTTACATTATCAGAGTAAACAATTGATATTGCACAATTGGCCAATTTACACGTAATTTCAACTGTTTCATGTTTATTTTCCTCTAATACTAAATCTTCTGACCTGCCATAATAGTAGGGACTTTCAAATGCCGCCGGAACCAGGTTGTTTGAATGCACAACGACATAATATTCTCCCGGTTCGAGCTCTATACTTTCCGGTAATTCATAAACATGATCAAATAATAAGACTTCTTCTCCTGATTTTGAGTAAATAATTACTTTAAATTCCTCAACGCCTAAAGTTGATTTTAAATCTGCAGGTATTTCATTTACTTTTAATCCGGAATTAACATTAATGGAAATCGAACTCTTGTTCTTTTTAGGATCAACTTCCTTTTTTTTACTGCATGTAAGTATGAAAATACTAATAGAAACTAAAAAAATTAGTGTTTGGCTTTTTTTATGTGTCATAGCTAATCCTAATTTGAAATACAACATAACGGGTTTAAATAAATTTCTGAACTTTTATTTGATTGAATTTAGTTAATTGAGCGCTAAAATATAGGTTTAGAAAAAGCTGGTAAAATTGACTTTTAATAGTTAACAACTAAGATTTGCAGGATATGCAACAATTTTTGATTTTTATTTCTAAATTAAATAAATGATTTGCAAAATTTGCAACCAGCTTTTATTTTTTTTTATATATTGCAAAAAAAACATGTTTCATTATTGATTTTCACAAATTTTTATGAATGAAGAAAAAAATATAGAAAAACAAAAGCGATTTTTAGATAATATTAAATACTCACTTCCACCAAATGTGCCATATATTGATGAATTATCAGAAATTCTTGAATTAAGCCCAGACAGCATATACCGACGGATAAGAGGGAAAACAGAACTTACATTTACTGAAACTGTTAAACTTTGCCAACACTTTAACTTATCTTTTGATGCCTTGGTAGATTATGATACTTCTGCGGTAACTTTTAACTACGATTTATTATCTCCATCAATAAATCATTTTAAACTTTATCTGCACTCAATACTAAATGATTTAAATTTACTAGCCAACATCGAAAATAAAAAAATAATCTATATTGCTGATGATATCCCTATTTTTCATTTATTTGCTTTTCCAGAACTCGCTTCATTTAAAATGTATTATTGGATGAAATCTGTTTTAAATATACCAGAATATCAAAATCAGAAATTTTCTTTTGAAGAAACAGATATGGAGATCCTGGAGATTGGTGAACAAATGCGTGATGTTTATTATCGAATACCCTCAGTTGAAGTCTGGACTGAGTATACTGTGAATAGCATACGTAAACAAATAGAATATTATTGGGAAGCAGGATTGTTTGAAAATAATATGGATGCTATTAAAATATGCGACCAGGCAAAAGAACTTGTACAACTAATAAGTAAGCTGGCTGAAAAATCCTTAAAACCTCTTGATAACAAAAGCCAAGATTTCTCTTTATATTATAGTGAGATTGAAATTGGAAATAATTGTATTCTTGTTACTTCAGGTAATTGGAAGAAAGTTTACCTTACATACAATACATTTAATTTTATGTTTACAATAAATGACAGATTCTGCAATGGAACACATAATTGGATTAATTATCTTATTAGCAAATCAAACCTAATTAGCGGTGTTTCTGAAAAACAACGATTTCAATTTGTAAATAAAATACTACACCAGATAGAAGCAACCAAAAAAATAATTGCCAGTTGATGAACAATTCAAAAAAAAATAATATTTCGAACCTAGGTGAATTCGGTCTTATTAATCGATTAACCGGGAATATTAAGCTAAAAAATAAAAGTACTATTGCCGGAGTTGGTGATGATGCTGCAATTTTAAATTACGAAGATAACCATATTATTGTCACAACCGATTTGCTTGCCGAGGGCATTCATTTTACCTTGGTTTATACTCCTTTGAAACACCTTGGGTATAAAGCTGCTGCTGTTAATTTCTCTGATATTTTTGCTATGAATGCAATCCCAAAGCAAATACTTATATCCATTGCTGTTTCATCTAAATTCACCACAGATATGATTGATGAACTTTATGAAGGGATATACTTGGCCTGTAAAAAATACGGGGTTGATGTAGTTGGAGGAGATACTTCATCATCGTTAACTGGCCTTACTATCTCGATAACTGCGATTGGTATGGCAAAAAATAAAGATATTACATACAGAAGTGGGGCAAAAATCAATGATTTAATTTGTGTTACAGGTAACCTGGGAGCAGCTTATATGGGATTACAACTGCTTGAACGAGAA
>CAZWGG010000576.1:0-3959 GCA_964633305.1 uncultured Bacteroidales bacterium | reverse complement strand
TTCAGTAATACTTTTAAAATCCGATTCACAAAAAAATATTAATATTAAAGCAGCCTACATTCATCTTTTGGGAGACACGGTATCTTCTGTTGCTGTGATTCTTGGGGCTGTTTTTATTCATTTATTTAAACTCTATTGGATCGATCCTTTAATCACCTTGCTTATTGGCATATATCTTGTAAAAGAAACATTCTCTATATTAAAACAAGCAGTGGATATCTTAATGCAAAGCACTCCTAAAAATTTAAACCTTGATGAAATAAAAAGTTCTCTTGAAAAATTAGCCGGTATTGATAATATACACCATGTGCATGCCTGGAATCTTAACGATCAGGAAATACATTTTGAATGTCATATTGATTTAAAAGATGATTTAAAAGTAAGTCAAACTGAAAAATTAAAAGATACAATTCATGAAATTCTATTGAACAAATTCAATATTACCCATGTTACTGTTCAATATGAATACAATTGTTGTGATAACAAAGATATGGTTCACTCAAGGTGAACATAATTAAAATATAGGATAAAAGACTTTTTAGTCATAGAATAAAAATTTTAATAGAATTTGAGATGCATAAACTTGTGTTACTACGTCATGGTGAAAGTGAATGGAACAAACTAAATCTTTTTACAGGCTGGACTGACGTTGACCTGACTGAAAAAGGTATTACAGAAGCCCGTAATGCGGGAAATGTATTGAAAGAGCATGGCTTTGAGTTTGATATTGCTTTTGTTTCCTTATTAAAAAGAGCTTTAAGAACATTGTGGTTATGCCTTGAAGAAATGGATCAATTATGGATCCCGTGGCTAAAATCATGGCAATTAAATGAAAGACATTATGGAGCTCTTCAGGGGCTTAACAAAGCAGAAACAGCAAAAAAATATGGCGACGACCAGGTACTAATTTGGAGAAGAAGTTATGATGTGCCTCCTCCTGCTCTAGAGAAGGATGATGTTAGATATCCGGGAAAATTTAGAATGTATAGTGATGTTTCGAAAGAAGATTTGCCTCTTACTGAAAGCTTAAAAGACACTGTTGCAAGGTTTCTTCCTTACTGGCATAAAAGTATTGCACCTATAATAGAACAAGGGAAAAATGTAATAATTGCCGCACATGGCAATAGTTTAAGAGCTTTGGTGAAATACCTTGATAATATGTCTGAAAAACAAATCCTTAAGCTTAACATACCTACAGGGATACCGTTAGTTTATGAACTTGATAATGAGTTGAAACCTCTAAGGCACTATTATTTAGGAGATGAAGAAGAAGTTAGAAAAGCTGCCGAAGCGGTAAAAAACCAGGGTAAGGCAAAGTAGTCGGTAATTTGGATTAACTTTTCTGACATGAAACTATTAACAGATACATACAAGGAAAAGACAATCTTTGCGCTTTCCTGTTATGACAGGTTGGTATTTAGTGGTACATTACCAGAAATATCATATGCTCAGGGAATGACATCCTATCTATACTGCAAGGATGTACGGATATTTGATTACCCAAGATTTGCAGAGCGTTTTAAAGAAAAAATTCGGAACCATGCCGAAAGTATTGCCAGAGAGCATAATTTAAAGATTGAGTTTATCCGCAAATCAGGCATTAGAAAAGAAGCTGTCATAGCCGAAAAAATTAAGCAAATGGTTTTAATACCAGCATATTGCTATTAATTTTATGCCAAAAATTGAAAGGATTTAAATGATAAGGTACTAATATTTTTATTTCAGGGAACAATTTTGAAGTAATAGTCTCCGGCACTATTAAATATAGTATGCAGATAATAAGCAATGTATCTGTAGCAATTGAAAAATATTTTTTCATAATATAATTATTTGCCTATTCGTCAAAATACTTAATCCATCTTGTATTTTTAAATTTATGTTTGATTTCTTCATAATTTATAATGTTTTCCTTTAATGAAGCGTTACTTTGTTTTCTTAACTTTGTAGTAAGCTTTTGATGTGGAATAGCAAGAAATTCCAGTACTTAACACAAAAAATTTAGTCATTACAAAATATCTTAAAAAAGCCATTCTTTTTATAGACCGGCTTTAACCTGGATGAAAGACTGTTTAGCAAGAGTTACTATTAAAAATAAAAATAGAAAAGTATTCATCTGAATATACTGCCCGCTTGGGTAGTAATGCAAGTAAAAATTTCCTCAAATATAAATTTCCTCCGGTAACAATAGAACTAATTATTCCAAAATAAAACTTCATCCCTCATTTACCCATTTATTTTTTATCTTTGCGCCTCAATTTTAAATGCAAAACACTAAAGTACGATGAAAAAAGCAATGCTTATTATTTTAGATGGCTGGGGTATTGGAAATAAAAGTAAAAGCGATGTGATTTCTCAGGCCGGAACTCCAAATATGGATTCACTCACAGAAAAATATCCTCACTCACACCTACTCTCTTGTGGTGAAGATGTTGGATTACCAGAAGGCCAAATGGGAAACTCGGAAGTAGGCCATTTAAATATAGGTGCCGGTCGTATTGTTTACCAAGACCTGGTGCGCATTAATAAAGCAATAAAAGATAATTCAATAGCATCTAACCAGGTATTAGTAAATGCCTTCACATATGCGAAAGAAAATAATAAAGCCGTACATTTTATTGGGTTAATTGGACCGGGAGGAGTACATTCTCTTAGCAAGCACCTGTTTAAACTTTGCGATTTAACTAAAGATTACTCACTAAACAAAGTATTTATTCATTGCCTGACAGATGGTCGTGATACTGATCCGAAAAGCGGTTATGGATTTATGGAGGAAGTAGTTGAATATTTAAAAACTTCAAATGGTAAAATTGCTTCACTAGTTGGCCGTTACTACACAATGGACAGGGATAAACGATGGGAAAGAGTAAAAGAAGGATACGATTTGCTAGTGTCAGGAAAAGGAAAACCATCATCTGATATTTTAAAATCCATTAAAAAATCTTATGATGAGGGAGTTACTGATGAATTTATTAAACCTATTGTTATGGTTGATGATGAGGGCAACCCTGTTGGAAAAGTAAATGAAGGAGATGTGTTTATATGCTTTAATTTCAGAACAGACCGGCTCAGACAGATAACAACCGTTCTTACGCAAAAAGATATGCCTGGTTTTGGAATGAAAACTATCCCTTTATATTACATTACATTAACTACATATGACGAAAACTTTGAAGGGATTCATGTAGTATTTGGAAAACAAAATGAGGAAAATACAATAGGAGAAATTATTTCAAAAGCAGGAAAAAAACAAATACGTATTGCCGAAACAGAAAAATATGCTCATGTTACTTTCTTTTTAAATGGTGGCCGTGAAGAAGAGTTTAATTTAGAAAAACGAATTCTTATACCATCTCCCAGAGTAGCCACGTACGATTTAAAACCTGAAATGAGTGCTTTCGAAGTAAAAAATGCAATTATACCAGAACTTAAGCAACATGAAGCAGATTTCATTTGCCTGAATTTTGCAAATGGTGATATGGTTGGGCACACAGGTGTTTATGAGGCTATTAAAAAAGCCGTTGAAGCGGTTGACACATGTGTGGGTGAAATCGTTCATACAGCCAAAGAAAATGGGTATTCGGTAATGATAATTGCTGATCATGGAAATGCAGATTATGCAACAAATGATGATGGGTCTCCAAATACTGCCCATTCCCTGAACCCGGTTCCGTGTATCCTGGTAGATGATGATTATAAAAATAAAAAGCTTAAGAGTGGAATATTGGCAGATGTAGCTCCAACTATTCTTACCCTTATGGGTATGGACATTCCGCAGGAGATGACCGGTAAAATACTGATCGAAACTTAAAAATTTCTTAAACAAAGGCTGAAAACTTTCATGAGGTTGTTCTCAAAAGTCTGTGGTTCTTAGAATACGCAGACTTAACCGGCATAAGTATATATATTCTATTTAGTCTTTGCAAGAAAACGCCAAATACTGCGTTATTCTTGCCTTGAAA
>CAZWGG010000575.1:0-3970 GCA_964633305.1 uncultured Bacteroidales bacterium | reverse complement strand
AAGTTCTTTACCATGGGCAGACAATTTTAAATTCAATTCTTCAGTATTAATCATAATGCGCAATAACAATAAAACCAATACCACACAAATCAAAGTGTCTATAGATAATATAATTACTATACTATTCCCTAATTTTATATTTCTTTGGTTTTCAATATCTTGAATTCTAAGCAATAAATTTTCCTCATCCTTTGCCTTCTGGTTATATTTTGTTTGATTTCCCTGAAATTGCTTAGATTTCTCTGTGTTGAATATACTATACATTAAGGTTTTAAATTGAATGTAATGTTCATATCCAATTTGTCTTAACATTTCGAGATTTTTCTTTGCTAATGACAAGACTTCATAAACGTCATAAAATTTTAATTGTTTCGTGAGTTCCTTTGTTATTGCGTACTTCATTGAATCTGGTGGGGAATGAAATCTTTGTTTAAAGGCGTCAATAAACTTCAAATTTGAAGCCATAGACTGAGAACTTACCAAAATAAGGATAAAGGAAACTAAAAAGAAAAGTTTCAGCCGGATTATCATGTTAGTGCAAAATGAAATTGAACTACTAAAATAACATTTTAAATCTCCGTTAACTAAATATTTTATTAACATTTGATTAGTATAGTCAAAATTATAATGTTATACCTGGCTTTATAGTTTTATTACATGGGAAGAATATTGTTTATGATCATATGATCTACTAATATGATCTACTAATATGATCTACTAATATGATCATTATCATCATCATTGAAATGAATAAGGCATATATTTGTTTTGCTGCAAAAGTTTAGCAGTGAAATTTATTGCTTCTAAAAATTTACTATATTGCATTTGATTTTGTCTGAAAGAAGGTGCGTTTTGCCTATAAAAACTCCCCGGAATCATTATAGTAGTTTTATATAACCCTATTTTTCTATGGTGAAATACAGTAAAATAATAAAATACATTTTGGGGGCATTTGTTGTAACTTTTTTCCTGATGTATTTTATTTACCTGTATGTTTATAACAGGTATCATCTTGTTTACCAAGAGCAAAATCAACTTTTCAGGTATAGTTTCGATTATTTTTCAACTTTTATTTCAAAACCCGGGGGGCTATCCCAATATATTGGCAAATTTTTCACACAATTTTATTATTATCGTCTATTAAGTGCGTTAATAGTAATGCTAATTGCATTTGTAATTTATGTGATTACTTTGGGCATATTCAGACATTACGGATTTTTCAGCCCAATATGGGGATTAATCCCTGTAATGTTACTTGTTGCATTGCAAAGTCATCATAATTATACAATTGAAAATACCCTTGACTTTTTAATTGTATTAGTTTTTTTCAAAATATACATTTCATTTCAAAATGAAAAAACACGTTATTCTAGCGGAATAGCCGGTATAATCTTTCTCTATTATTTGTTTGGTGGTTATGTCCTGTTAACAATTTTATTATGTGTAATACATGAAATATTTTTTCACTCAAAAAGTTACAGATTATATATTATAGCTATTTATATAGCACTTGGCTTTATCATTCCATACATTGCCTGGAAATACTTCTTCTTTATTAATAAAAATTATGCATGGTTTTATCCTTTACCTTTCCATATAGGAACAACAACAAAGCATTTGTCTTACTTGTTTTGGGGGGTTTACCCTGTTTCTCTAATTTTTTTCAGTTTATACACAAAAATGTCTAATAAAATTTTAGACATAAAGGTCTGGAATTTGAAATTTGAGTTAGCTGGAATACTTTTACTTATTGGAATGGGCTTTTTTGTTAAAAAGCCTATATACGATTATAAAAACGAGATTTTTTTAGGTATTGATTATTGTATTCAAAATTCACAATGGGAATCTGCTTTAAAATTAGCAAAGAAATATCCAGGCACTAACCGGATAGTCACCTATTATACTAACATTGCCTTGTGTAAAACAGGACAATTATCGGACCAAATGTTCCATTACAATCAAATTGGTAGTAAGGGATTATATCTATCATGGAAACCAGATGAAATAACACCTGTGCATGGTGGTGAATTATATTACCTTTTGTCTTATAATAACGAAGCTTACAGATGGGCATTTGAAGCTTTGCAAGCAGTAGGCCCAAATCCACGTTCATATAAGCAGCTGGTAAAAACCAGCATTATTAACAAAAATTATGCTATTGCCAAAAAATATCTTAATATACTTGATCAGACTTTATTTTATCGGTCATGGGCGAGACATTACCGTGAGTTAATTAACAATGAAAAATTACTTTCAAAGGATAGTGAGATAAAAGAAAAGAGGAAATTTATTGTTTCGTCTGATTTTTGGACGAATGATGATAGATTTGATTTACTAATGTTAACTCTCTTAAAAAACCATCCTGATAACCGTATTGTTTTTGAATACTACATGGCATTTCTATTACTGAGGAAAAATATTGATATGTTTGTAAATAACCTGTATCACCTGAAAGATATGGGATATAAAAGAATTCCCATACATTATGAGGAAGCCTTATTGGCTTATTTAAGTTATGCACATAAAAAAGACGTAATTCCAGAAGGGTATTCCATTCGTCCATCTACAAACCAGTTATTCCAATCGTATATTAATGAATTTAAACAATATAGAAACAATCCTTTAGCAGGACAAGCACTATATAAAATGTTTGGAAATACATATTGGTTCTATTTTCATTTTTACAATCCTTATCAAAAGAATTAAATTTGCATATTTTTATACCTATGGTTTCTCAAAATTATATAAAACACCTTTTACTGCTAATAATCATTTTATTTCAGGCATGTTCGGGAAAATACCGTTCGTATTCTGAAAACGGACGAAAACCCCAACTTCAACCTGATTATAGCAACATTATAATACCCCCTAATATTGCTCCATTAAACTTCATTATTAATGAAAAAGCCGATAAATTTTTTGTGGAAATTTATTCAAATAAAAAAGCTAAAATTACATTATCGGCAACTAAAAACAGGGTTAAAATTCCGGGAAAAAAATGGAGATCACTGATTCATTCATGTAAAGGGGAAAAGATATATATAGATATTTTCGCCAAACAAAATAATAAATGGGTAAAATTTAATACGATTAGTAATAGTGTAAGCCATGACCCAATCGACAACTACCTTGTTTACAGAATAATTGAACCGGGATTTGAAAAATGGAACAAGATGGGTATCTTTCAGCGGCATCTTGAGGGGTTTAAGGAAATGCCTATTATAATAAATGAAATGAGTGATAAAAACTGTATGAATTGCCACTCATTTAATCGTAATCAAAGCAATACAATGCTATTTCATATGCGTGCAAAGCATGGCGGAACTATTATATTTCGTAATGGAAAATTAAGCAAAATAAATACAAAGATTAAAGAGACTATTAGCGATGGAGTATATCCTTCGTGGCATCCAAATGGGCGGTATATCATGTTCTCTGTGAACAAAATAGTGCAACGTTTTCACTCCATTCCCAATAAAATGATTGAAGTTCAGGATACTTTATCGGATTTAGTGTTGTTTGATGTTAAGACTAATAAAATAAGTAGCAGCTCGTTAATTTCCTTACCTGAGCGATTAGAAACTTTTCCTGCATGGTCACCGGAAGGGACTTATCTATACTTTTGCAGTGCAAAGGCCTTACCTTCCCATGCATACGATTCAATACACTATGATTTATTTCGTATTAGCTTTGATCCTGATGTAAAAAAATTTGGAGAAGTAGATACTGTAATATCTTCATCAAAAACAGGCAAAAGCGTTTCCTTTCCAAGAATATCACCGGATGGTAAATTCTTACTGTTTTGTATGTCAGCGTATGGAAATTTTACCATCTGGCATGCAGATACCGATTTATACTGTATGAATCTGGAAACAGGAAATATCTCAAAATTAGAAATAAACAGTAATCAAACAGAAAGCTATCATGCATGGTCATCAAACGGGAGATGGATAGTATTTAGCAGCCGGCG
>CAZWGG010000574.1:0-3977 GCA_964633305.1 uncultured Bacteroidales bacterium | reverse complement strand
ATTTGTCATAATACTAATAGTTATTATCTTATTTTTTGGTTATTCTCATTTTGTTATTATGAAACAATAGCAACTTTCTGAAATTCAAAAAGATTTTATAGATAATTTGACCCATGAATTTAAAACCCCGCTGTCATCCCTTAAACTTTCAGCCGATGTATTATCAGACACACAAATTATACATGAGCCTAAACGGCTTTTTAAATATGCAGGAATTGTATCTGACCAGACATTGAACCTAATAAACAAGGTTAACAAAGTGCTTTTAGTATCGGGCGATTTAAATAGCCGTGGAAATACTAAGATGGAACATTTTGATTTTATTGAATTCATCAACTATTTTAAGAATACCTATGAAGAAATAGTTGAAAAAAACCAAGGAATATTTAAATTACATTTAAATTCCTCTAAGATTCTAGTACGAGGAAACAGGGAAATAGCTAAAAATATATTTGCAAATTTACTTGATAACTCAATTAAATATACAGAGAAACCTCCAATTATTGAAATATTCACCCGGTACAAAAAAAACCTACTTGAAATAAGCTTTAGAGACAATGGAATTGGCATTCCTTATAACCTACAAAAAAAAATATTTGACCGTTTTTATAGAATACATACCGGAAATATACACAATATAAAAGGGTTTGGGTTAGGACTTAACTATGTAAAACGTGCAGTAAAACTACAAGGCTGGAAAATAAACTTGGAAAGTACTTTAGGAGATGGAAGCAATTTTGTTTTTTTAGTACCTTTATTTAAACAAAAAACAACAAAGAGAAAGAAATAATATTACACGAATAGTGGAAAATAAAACCAAATCGAATATATTGTATGTTGAAGATGATATTACGTTAAGTTATATTACAAAAGAAAATCTAGAACGTAGAGGGTATAATATTACTTTATGCAATAAAGGAGATGATGCTTTGGATATATTTGAAAACAATACTTTTGACATTTGTCTTCTTGATGTAATGCTTCCAGGTGTTGACGGTTTTGAAATTTCAAAAACAATACGAAAAAAAGATTTTGAAATTCCTATCATTTTTATCACTGCCAAATCGTTGCAAGAAGATAAAATACAAGGCTTATTACTTGGAGGTGATGATTATATTATAAAACCGTTTAGTATGGAAGAACTTGTTTTAAAAATTGAAATATTCCTTAGCAGATGCAAAAAACAAAACCATACAAACCCCTTTCAAACCTATCGGCTTGGAGAATTTGTTTTTGATTTTACTACCCTTTGTCTTCAAAAAAACGATTCTAAATTTCGATTAACATACCGTGAAGGAGAATTATTAAAGTTTTTTATTGAAAATAAAAACAAATTAATAACCCGTGAACAAATATTATTCACCCTTTGGAAAGATAATGACTATTTTATGGGAAGAAGTATGGATGTTTTTATTTCAAGATTAAGGAAATATCTGAAATCCGACAACTCTATTAAAATTGAAAACATACACGGAGTTGGGTTTATTTTTCGAGAAACGTAAAATGCACAGAATATTCAGGGATATATTTATTAGTCCTTATGCCTTATAAACATAAGGACTAATGTAAAATTTTGTCTATACCCTAAAAAGATGAGATAAATCATCACTAACAGATAATCTAAATCATCGGATATTATTTGATATCAACTCCATAAAGCATTAGTTTTATTTCGTCAAATTTTAAAGTAAAAATCGTGCTTATGGAAACAATTTTACAAACCCCAACTCTTAAACTAGAAAAAAATGTGTGTCTCACGGGCGACGAACTCTCAACATTAGGTGTTTTCCCGACAAATTTACAATGCTTCACTTACTATCATTACGTTCTTTATCAAAAAGGAAACAAACGAATTATTTTAAAACCTCTCCCACATAATTTGTTCAAAGTAATTCGTATATATGATTTTGTAAGTGCATAAAATAGTTCACTTTTGAACTGCTACTTTTTCCGACACATAATTCTCTTATTTAATTTTATTGAAAATATTTATTTATGCGGCCTATATACAAGTCGCATATTTTTTTTTACTTTTTCTTTTTTTATCTTAAATTGGTCATACACAGGTATTCCTCTCTTTCAGTTATGCATTAATAAAAAACTCAAGTAGATTGGCAACTTTTTGAACTGAGTAAGGCTTTGTTAATAATTGATTAAATCCTACATCGTGATAATCATCAAAAAATATTTTAGGGTTATGTGCAGTTAATGCAACAACGGGAGTATAACATTTAGGAGGAGACAAAGTTTCACGTATAGCTTGCGTGGTTTCCAGTCCATTCATCACAGGCATCTCAATGTCCATTAGAACTAAGTCTATATCATCATGTTGTTGCAAAAGTTCAAAAGCTACTTTCCCATTTTCTGCTTCTAAAGGTTCATGTCCAAGGTCAATTATTATTTCAGATAATAAAAGCCTATTTGTGAAAATATCGTCAGTTATTAGGATTTTCATTTGAGTAAATATATTTTGATCATATTACCTTCTATCCAAGTTCACTTAATGTTTTAACAATTCTCATACTATTTATAGTTACCCGTGATCCTTCCAGATCAATTATTTTATCGTGTTTAAATTCTGCCAATGTTCGGATAAAACTTTCTTTTGTTGTACCTGCCAATTCTGCAAGCTCTCTTCGTGTAAAAGGAAACTCAAAACTGGTGCTTTTAAAAATTATTTCTGCAAAATATAAAATTACATCGGCTATACGCCCGGGTAACTGCTTGTGCGATTGACTCATTAGCCTTTCAAATATATATAATCCACTGACGCTAAGTATATTGATTAGCTTTAAAGCAAATTCTCCATTCGATTTAAGTATCTTGTTAAAAACAGCATAATCAATAAAACATATATCAGAAGGTTGTATTGCAGATGCAGAATATTGATGCATATCATTGCCAAATATTGACATAAATCCAAGATATTCTCCAGGTATTGCAATCTTCAATACTATAAATTTATTGTTTCTTCCTTCTTTATAAATCTTAATAAATCCCGATTTTACAAACATAATATGCGAGGTTCGTGTATTTTGACGAAAAATTATTTCTCGTTTATCATATTTTACAATATTACTATTGTTATTAATCTCAATACTCTCTTCCTCGGTCAGAAGCTCACCAAAAGGTATTAGTGTTTCGACACCACTATTCTGATTCGATATCATATATTGCCTCATGGTTTATTATATATTAAATATAGTAAAAAATGTTGACTGTATAAAATATTTATTCAAAAATGGATGATATATATCATCGTATCTTCTCAAAATAGCAAAAATAAAAGGCTTTAACGTGTATTTTATTTAAATTTACCATTAACTAAAGCTAAGTAAAAAACCAGATTTTTAATTTTTTTTAGTATATTTAAGAATAAGTTTTATATGATGAAACAATATAATATTTTAGTAGTTGATGATTCAACAACTAATGTTGTCCTCCTAGAGGCAATTCTTGATGAGAAGGGATATAAAATACATACAGCCTTTAATGCAAAAGAGGCGTATTCAATTATTTCCAAGCACCATCCTGATTTAATACTATTGGATCTTCTTATGCCAAAGATTAGTGGATTTGATTTTTTGGAAGAAATAAAAAAGAATAAAAAAACAAAGGATACCCCGGTTATAGTAGTTTCTGCCCTTACAGATGAAGATAATATTGATAGAATTATGAGAATGGGAGCTATTGATTTTGTCAAAAAACCTATTGATTTGCAATATCTAGTCGATAAAGTAAAATCTATACTGGAATAGGATACTTTTGTTTAGTCATACCAACACCATTTCTTTAACAACTAAAAATTTAAATATTATTAATTGTTTTTTAGGAAGTTTTAAGTCAATGAAAAAACACACTTAGAATTCAATCTAACTAAAAACACAGCTGATACAAATTAATTAAAAAGTGTAATTGCATGAAATTGTAAGATATAGCCTTTCTCATTATCAAATAAAACTAAATGATTTATAACT
>CAZWGG010000573.1:0-3978 GCA_964633305.1 uncultured Bacteroidales bacterium | reverse complement strand
GAAATATGGACAGAGCTCAGATGGAAAAGTAGACTATGTTAAAGGGGCCAATATTGCCGGTTTTTTTAAAGTTGCATATGCAATGTTAGATCAGGGGATTATTTGATACTCCTTCGTACCCGCTTCGGCTGCCGAACATCAGGGGGGTAATACCATTTGAAACATGAAAAAATTCCTGTCTGTTATATAATTAACCAGACTTTGCGGCTTTTGATAAATCAATATTCGTACATGAAAACATTTTTAATCAAATCCTTGAACCTTCCGTGTCTGTTTTGAACTACTTTCAAGAATTTGAAAAAAATAATTATTATTTTTATTTAAGTATTAGTTAATTTTCATTAACTTAAATATATGGTTTAATACCATCTATGATGAGATTAAGAACTGTATTAAACATTTTTTTTGTTTTTGTCCTGCTATACTTGCCAGTTTATTCTCACAATTATACAGATGTCTTAAAACTTGAAGTAAATGGCATTGTGACCCATGACGGAAAAGCTGTTAGCAGGGCGATAATTACTACCATACTTGATTCAGCAGTTATTGACCAGATTATTACCAAAAGAAGCGGTAAATTTGATCTTTTTCTTGAATACCGTAAAGAATATATTCTTGAAGTTTCAAAAGAAGGATTTGTGACCAAGCAAATTATTATTTCAACGAATATCCCTGATAAAATAATTAAAGAAGGTGGGGCGGGATTTTATGATCTTAATATTCCAATGATCGAATTGATTAAAGGATTAAATACAACTGTATTTAATAATCCGGTTGAAAAATATGTATTTGTTCCCGAAACATTCTATTATAGTAATGATAAAAATTTTGAAAGTACTATTCGTAATCAAATAGCTGCAGTTCTTCAGCAACTTGAGAAACTTAAAATAAAGGAATATGAGCATAAGATTCAGTATGCAGATCAATTAAAAACTGAAAATGATTTGGAAAATGCATGGGCTTTATATACAAAAGCGTTGAAACTTTTTCCCGATAAATCTTATCCGAAATCACAAATAAAAGAACTTAAAAAGCTTATTAAGAATGAATTATCTCTAAATGAGGCTTATGAAAATGCAATTGAAAAAGCGGATAAGTATTATGAAAATAGTGAATATTTAAAAGCCGAAGATTATTATGAAAAAGCCTTACTTTATAAGGAAAATGAACTATATCCTGTTAACAGAATAAGTGATATCGATTCAATAAATACTCAGCTTTACCTGGCAAAGAAAAAAGCTTATGATAATGAAATTGCAAATGCTAATTCATATATAAAAACAAAAGAATATAAAAAAGCACGAAACAGTCTTGAAAAGGCAATTGAAATATTACCCGATGAACAATCGGCCAAATCAAAACTTGAAGAAGTTATTAATATGGAGGCTATATACTATGCTGCTATTAATAAAAAAAACGATGCAGAATATTTCTCCATATGTAAAAGAGCCGATAGTTGCTATGCAAATAACAAATATTATGAGGCTAAAAAATTATATGAAAAATGTTTAAGCCTTAAACCTGAAGAAAAATATCCGGCAAAAAAAATTGATGAAATAGAAAAGCATTTAAATAGACAGGAAGATTTGGCAAACAAAGAAAAAGAAAAAAGAGAAAGAGAAAATAAAGAGTACCAATTGTTTATAAATGAAGGTGACGAGGAGTTTAAGGCATTAAACTATGAAAGTGCCAAAGAAGAATATGAGAATGCTCAAAAAATAAAACCCGGTGAATCCTATCCAAAACAGAAAATAAGTGAACTAAACAATTTGTTAGCACAGAAAGCTCAAGAAAAAGCCCAAACAAAAACGTTGAAAGAGCAAAAAAATAAGCTTGCGAGTGACGAATTAAGTAAAAAAGAACCAAAAAAAGAGGAAATACCTTCTTATATAGAACTTGCACAAGAAAAAGAAAAAAAGGGAGACAGCGAGTCTGCCGGAAATATTTACAGTAATATAGGCAATGTATATCACAATAACAACCAGATAAAACAAGCCCTTAAATTTTATGAAAAGTCACTCGAACTAAAAAAAGAAGCCGGTGATAAAGTAGGCGCTTCATTAGTATTAAACGATATAGCGGTTGCCTACTACGATTCAGGAAGATTTGATAACGCGGTTGAGAAATATAAAGAAGCTCTTGATATAAACAAAGAAATTGGCAATAGGAAAATTTCATCAATAGTATTAGATAATATCGGGCAGGTTTATGAAAACACATTTCAATATGACAATGCTGTGAAATATTATGAACAATCTCTTGATATTGTAAAAGAACTGGATGATAAAAATGAAGAAGCTATTCTGCATGAAAAAGTTGCAAATATATATCTCGAACAAAACGAATTTGAAAAAGCAATAGAAAGTTATAAGCAAACACTAAAAATTGACGAAGAACTTAAAGATGAGAAAAAGACGGGTGCCACATTAAACAATATTGGAGTTGCTTATCACACAATAGGTAAATATAATGACGCTGTAAACTATTATGAAAAGTCACTCGACCTTAATCAGAAAGCCGGAGATAAAATGCAAATATCTATTGCTTTAAATAATATAGGAAATGTTAATTATGATTGGAAAAAATATAGCAAAGCAATTGAGTTTTACGAGAAATCAATTGAAATCAAAGAAGATATTAACTACAAGATAGGACAAGCTATTTCATTACATAATATTGGAAATGCTTATAAAGGATTAAAAAAATATAATCAAGCCATTAATTATTATAAACAAAGTAACAATATTGCCAAGGAAATAAATTCACAAGAAGTTCAGGCCAGGAATTTCAAGGCTTTTTCAGAAGTATATTCGCTGGTTAAGGATTACAAAAATGCTTATAAATACCAACGACTTTTTACAGAATCAAAACATACAATAAAAGATGAAAAATCACAAATGTTTGAAGGAGTGAGAAGAGAGCGGACAGCGGCAGATAAAATACTTATTGCATCATTACGACATCAAATACAACGCCAAAAACTTCTTGCAGAATATGAGGCTAACCAGAGAATGAAAGAGATTGAAATTAAAAATCTTGAAATAAAATCTCAGAACGAACAGTTAAAACGTATGCGATTACAAATATCGTTAGCTTTTGTATTAATAATTGCCTGTGTTATATTTACTATTTTAATATTTAACCAATACAGGCAAAAGAAAAAGGCAAATATTATTTTAACTGAAAAAAATGAACTCATAAGTTTTCAGAAACAACAAATTACCGATAGTATACGTTATGCAAGCAGGATACAGAAAGCAGTACTTCCCCCGGAAGAATATGTTAAAAAAATTATACCTCAACATTTTATACTTAACAAACCCAGGGATATTGTAAGTGGAGATTATTACTGGACAACACAGCTAGGTTCCGAAAGTATTATTGCTGTGGCAGATTGCACAGGTCATGGAGTTCCAGGCGCATTTATGAGCATGCTTGGTATCTCATTCTTAAATGAAATCGTGAACAAAAGTTCGAATGCCAAATCGCATGAAATACTTAATCAACTGCGTGAACATGTTATGAATTCATTGCACCAGACTGGTAAAGATGAAGAAACAAAAGACGGTATGGATATTGCCCTTTGTGTAATTGATACCAAAAAGAAAGAATTGCAATATTCAGGAGCACATAACCCTTTATATCTTATCCGTTCGGATGAACTAACGGAGATTAAAGCAGATAAAATGCCAATAGGAATCTCTATGCGTTATACACAACCATTCAAAAATAACAAGATGAAATTAGATCCGGGTGATGTACTATATATTTTCTCCGATGGTTATTGCGATCAGTTTGGAGGTGAAAGTAAGAAAAAATTTGGAGTAAGACGTTTTAAGGAATTTTTATTGGAAATACATCATGAACCAATGAATAAACAATGTGAAAAGCTTGACCAACAGTTCTTGGAGTGGAGAGGAATGTATGATCAGCTAGACGATGTTCTTGTTGTGGGGATTAAGATTGATTAGAATGACA
>CAZWGG010000572.1:0-3990 GCA_964633305.1 uncultured Bacteroidales bacterium | reverse complement strand
TGATAGGCGCTGTAGTTAGAAATTTACTTACAAACGCTATAAAATTCACTGAAAAAGGAGAAATTAGTATAGAAACAGAATCAACAGGTAATTTCTGGAAACTTAGTATTAAAGATACGGGAATTGGTATCCCAAAAGAAAAACTTAATAAGCTTTTTGATATTGGAAATTTAAAATCATCAACGGGCACAAGAGGAGAATCCGGAACCGGGTTAGGGTTAATAATATGCAAAGATTTTATTAAAAAAAACGGGGGTGAAATTTGGGCTGAAAGTGAAGAAGGTGTTGGGTCCTCCTTTATTTTTACACTACCTGTTAAGTGAAAATATGCACATTTTAATGCTCATATTTGGTAAAATGTCTAATTTTAAGTAAATTACTATAGCGTATCTTTTTAATTAAAACTAATACGTGAAAAAATTTTGTATCAGCGGTTGGATAATTGCCTGTTTTTATCTTTATAATCTGTTGACTTTAAATAATATTGCTTATTCGCAACTGGCAAATACAACTTTTGAGAGAATTACTACTGAAGACGGCTTGTCACAATCCTCAGTTAATTATATAATACAAGATCAAAAAGGATTTATGTGGTTTGCAACATATGGGGGGATTAATAAATATGATGGATATACTTTTAAAACATACACTCATATTGAAAATGATAGTTCCAGTTTAAGCGATAACGGGATTATTTACTTGTATGAAGACAAAAAAGGTTATATTTGGGCTGTTAATAATGCAAACCAGGGTATTTGTAAATTTGATCCGGTAACGGAAAAATTTATCACGTATAAACATAATCCCAATGATTCAACAACTATAAGCAGTAATACCGTTTACTATGTTACAGAAGATAAACTGGGTAACATCTGGATTTCTACTGATAATGCCCTTAATCTTGTTTTTGAGAATAACCATATTACTAAATTTAAACGGTTTGATATTTCTCCAATAGAAGGACGATTCGCTAGAATATATGAAGACAGGCACGGAAAATTATTGTTATTTGCAAATTACTTATACTATTTTGACAGGCAAAGTAACACTATCTGCAAAACAAATACACTGCTAAATCAATCAAATGCTGTTTATGATATAATTTCAATATGTGAAGATAAAACCGGAAACATTTGGCTGGGAACAAGTGTATATGGAATTATTAAGCTTGTTTATAACAAAGAAAGTAAAAGCTATGAAAGATCAACTTTTAACAAAAAAGAAATTCCGCCTGACAATGGAAATTATCTGATAATTGATAAAAATGATAAAATTTGGATAGCTTCTGGAACAAAAGGTTTATTTCAATATAATGAAAATGAAGACCTTATAATTAACTTTTTAAACAACAAATGTGACTTCAACTCAATTAGCGATAATGGAATTTCTTCACTGTATATTGATCATTCCGATATATTATGGATAGGTACTGAAAGCCAAGGTTTGTGTAAATACAATCTATCTAAAAAAGAATTCTTTCACTACAAATGTATTTACGGGGATAAAAATACATTAAGTGGAAATGTTATATCCTCAATACACAGCACAACACCCGGTGAGCTATGGGTAGGAGTTGAATCGAGCGGAGGTGTTAACAGGTTTATTTTTAAAAATAAAGGAAAAATAGAAGTTATTCACTATAAATACAATCCAAAAAATAAAAATACAATTGCCGGAGATAAAATTTTTTGTCTTTTACAACGAAAAAATGGAGAAGTTTGGGCAGGGAGCGCAGATTGTTATATTTCAAAAATAATTCCTGAAAAACCAGGGACAAATGAATTACCTATAATAAAAAGATTTGTCCATAAGAACTGGACCTTTTCAATTTATGAAGACAATGAGAGAACATTATGGGGAGGAACATGGAGAGGGGGATTATGGAGATATAATGAGAAAATAGATACATTTATATACTATCAAAATGATCCGGAAAATCCTTCAAGTTTATGTGATGACATTATCTGGGCAATCTCCGGTGATGATTCAGGAAATATTTGGATAGGAGGTCATGGAGGAGGATTAAGTATTTTACCATCCGAAGATAAAAATAAGTTAAATCCTAAATTCATAAATTACAAAAATGAAAGCAATAACAACAGAAGCTTGAGTAACAATACAATTCATGTCTTTTACCTGGATAAAACCGGGACAATGTGGATTGGAACAACCAGCGGTTTAGACAGGGTAATAAGAAAAAACAACAATTTTAGTAACATAAAAAAGGATAATAAATTGGAATTTTATTCTTATCATATCAAAGATGGACTTCCAAGTGAAGCTATTATTGGTATTGAAGAAGATGATTCCGGCAATTTATGGCTAAGTACATCAAATGGGATATCAAAATTTAATGTTAAAGAAAATACATTTATTAATTATGACGAAAGCAATGGTTTGCAAAGTAACGAATTTTGGCATAACGCATATTTTAAAGACCAGAATGAAAGAATATATTTTGGAGGACAGAATGGCTTTAATGCTTTTTATCCTGATAGTTTAAAACTAAACCCTTTTCTCCCAAAGGTGGTTTTTACAGATTTAAAAATACTTTATAAATCGGTTGAAGTTGGTGAAAAAGTAAATGGAGATGTAGTACTTACAAAATCACTAAATGAAACCTCAAAGATTGTTCTTTCACGTAAAAATAAGGTTTTTACTTTAGAATTTGCCGCTTTACATTATGTCCAGCCCAAGAAAAATAAATACACATATAAACTGGAAGGTTTTGATAAAAATTGGATTAAAACAAATGCTGATCGTAATTTTGTTTCTTATACAGACTTGCCAGAAGGAAAGTATACATTTAAAGTAAAAGCTTCAAATAGTGATGGAATTTGGAATGAAAAAGAAACTTCACTTAAGATTATTATCCTCACTCCCTGGTGGAAAACCCTGGTTTTTAAGATACTTTCAATTTTATTACTGATAGCTTCGGCAATTAGCATTTATTATTACAGGATTAACCGCCTTGAAAAACAAAAAATATACCTTGAAGAAAAAGTAAACGATAGAACAAAAGAAATTGAAGAAAAAAATAAAGTACTTACTGAACAAGCATGTGTTTTAAACGAAACAAATACGATCCTTGAAGAACGACAACAAATAATCGAAGAACAAGCTGAAGAATTAAAAAGCCAAAAAGAAGAACTTGAAAATACAAATATTTACTTAGATAAAACAAATAAGCTGCTTCAAGTACGCCAAAAGCAAATAGAAAAACAAGCAGAAGAATTAAATGCAAAGAATAAAAATCTTAAAATGCTAAATGCAACAAAAGACAGGTTCCTTTCCATTATTGCCCACGACCTTAAAAATCCTTTTTCTTCCATATCCGGCTTTTCTGAGATACTACAATCAAAAATCAATAAATTAACCGATCAAAAAAAACAACAATACGCTAAAGCAATTTACGACTCAACACAAATAATAACAAACCTTCTTGAAAATCTGTTACAATGGGCAAGATCACAAACCGAAAATATACAAACAAGCCCGGAAGAAATTGATTTAAATGAAGTATTTGATACAAATATCAATTTGATGAAAGATTTATTGAAAGAAAAAGAAATTACAGTAACCAGAAATACTCCTGATGTAATAAAAATAATTGCAGATCGCAATATGATTAATACGGTTATGAGAAATTTAATTACCAATGCTATTAAATTCACAGAAAAAGGAGAGATAAAAATTGAAGTTAAATCAACTACAAAGGGATTTTGGAAATGTAGCATTATTGATACAGGTAGTGGTATTCCCAAAAACAAACTTAATTCACTTTTCGATATCGGAACCTCTAAATCAGTAACAGGAACCAGAGGTGAAACAGGAACTGGACTTGGATTAATATTATGTAAAGATTTTATTGAAAAAAATGGGGGTGAAATTTGGATTGAAAGTAAAGAGGGTAAGGGAAGTAAGTTTATATTTACCATTCCATTTACTCAATAAGAAAGTTCCTCCCTGCAGTTATAAAAAAGTTCATAG
>CAZWGG010000571.1:0-3992 GCA_964633305.1 uncultured Bacteroidales bacterium | reverse complement strand
AACATTATTGTTTTCATCAAGTGATTTTAAAACATCAAATAATTTTTTCGAAGAAGCACTGTTAATATAGTCAAGACTTATATCAAATGTTACACTCTTAACATTTAGTTTTGTAACCCAATCTTCTAAAGGAGTATAAAACTCATTTGCATTTTCAGGGAACGATTTTCCTAATAGGGACAATTTGCCATCAATAAAAAAATTAACTGCAGGTGTAAAATCTGTCTCAGAAATCACTAAATTTCCCATATCCAAATATTTTTAATCTGGTCATTTATCAGATATCATAATTATATGCGCAATTTTTTTTTGATTTGTTCTATTGATAAGTGTAAACCTCTTTTTAATTTATATGAAAAATACTTCAATTAAGTGGGGAAAAAAAATTATTCTTGAATTTTCTTATACCAGATTACAAAAAACTGCCGTAAATTTTTTTCATAGTTTTCGAAAATATGACACTATACCGAAATAAAAATGGTTTACGGAAAATTTAACCGTTTTTATCCCGAGTATAGCTGAAAACAAAAAGGTTTCCTGGTTATTTAGTTTGCAAACCTTTTTGTTTTCAGTATAAATAAAACCATATATATTTCCATTAAAGTAAACATATATTTATATATTTGCATTGGTTTATTAAAATACCCAAAACAAATGAAATTTAGCAGTTTAACTGCCGATCAGCTCGAAAAAGCTGCCAATATGTTAAAGGCTGTAGCTCATCCAATGCGTATTGCCATATTAAATTACCTGGAAGACGGTAAACAACTTACGGTTACTGAAATACATGAGAGGTTGGGAATTGAACAATCCACAACATCACACCATCTCGGTATTTTAAAAGATAAGGGAGTACTTGCCTCAAAGCGTGAGGGAAAGAATACCTATTATTATTTGAAACATGAAAACCTAAGCAGTATTGTTGAGTGTATAAGCAAATGTGCTTGCGATTAAAAGTTTATTGTTTTTTGCCTAAAACATATTCTGCCGGAAACTTTATTTCTCCGGCTTTTTTGTTTTCTAATCACTTTATTTATAATTTGCACCAATTAAAATGTAATCCCGTAATCAATGACCTCAAAAAAATTATTCCTGCTTGATGCCTACGCATTAATATTTCGTTCATATTATGCATTTATAAGTCGCCCTATTAAAAATTCAAAAGGCTTTAATACTTCTGCTATATTTGGCTTCACAAATACTCTTCATGAAATTTTAAGTAAAGAAAAACCTACGCATATTGGTATCGCATTTGACCCTCCTTCCCCAACTTTCAGACATGAAATGTACCAAGACTATAAAGCAAACCGGCTTGAAACTCCTGAAGAAATTAGGCTTTCAATTCCATATATAAAAGATATTATTACAGGATTCAATATACCAATTCTTGAAGTTAACGGGTATGAAGCAGATGATGTAATTGGAACAGTAGCAAAAATGGCCGAAAAGGAGGGATTTGAAGTGTATATGATGACCCCCGATAAAGATTATTTGCAACTGGTTTCGGAAAAGATTTATGTTTATAAACCACGACGGTTAGGCGTAGAGACTGATATCATAGGCAAAAACGAAATTAAAGATTTTTTTGGGGTTAACAACCCTAATCAAATAATTGATGTGATGGCTTTATGGGGAGACTCATCTGATAATATACCAGGTGTCCCCGGAATAGGAGAAAAAACTGCTAAAACATTAATTTTAAAATACAAATCCCTGGAAGGAGTTTACAATCATATTCATGATTTAAAAGGTAAACAAAAAGAAAATCTTTTGGAATTTAAGCCCCAGGCTGAATTATCGAGGAAATTAGTAACTATTTCGCTGGATGTTCCTATTAAAATTAATTTTAACGACCTTGAGATAAAAGCCCTTAATAGAGAAAAGCTCAGTGTGCTGTTTAACGAACTTGAATTTCGTACCATTACCAATCGTATTCTTAACGGGCCTAAACCTAATACAGTTCCCACACAAGGTACGTTGTTTGAAGAAAAAGGAGTGGAGAATATAATCCCTCAAACAAACCTGAAAACGATAAACGATATAAAACATAGTTATCATCTTATTGATAGCTTTGAAAAAAGAAAAGAACTTATTGCCTCACTTCAAAAACAAAATGAGTTTTGCTTTGATACTGAAACTACCGGGCTAAATGTATATAGTGCCGAGCTGGTAGGCATATCATTTAGTTATGAACTTCACAAAGCCTTCTATATTCCAATACCACCTGATAAAGAACAGGCTAACCAGGTATTAATTGAATTCAAAGAGGTATTTGAAAATGAAGATATCATAAAAATCGGTCAAAATATTAAATACGATCTACAAATATTGCATAATTACAATATACAAGTAAAAGGCAAAATATTTGATACTATGATCGCCCATTATCTTGTTCAGCCTGAACTTCAGCATAACATGAATTATTTAGCCAATATATACCTTGATTATTCCCCGGTATCTATCGAATCATTAATTGGCAGTAAGGGAAAAACCCAGCTTAACATGCGAATGGTAGATGTAAACCTGGTGAAAGATTATGCAAGTGAAGATGCTGATATTACTTTTCAGTTAACTCAAATACTTCGAAAAGAACTTGAAAAAAATAACATGGAAAAATTGGCCCACGAAATTGAAATGCCACTTATTAATGTCCTGTCCGATATGGAAAAATCGGGATTTAAAATTAATACTAATAATTTAAATAAATATGCTCAAGAACTTAATATAGAAATAAATAAAATTGAACAAAATATTTATGAATTAGCAGGAGTAGCATTCAATATTTCATCTCCTAAACAACTAGGGGAGATTCTATTTGAAAAACTAAAAATTGTAGATTCTGCAAAAAGGACCAAAACAAAACAGTATTCTACAAGTGAAGAAGTTTTAATACGGTTAAAAGACAAGCACGAAATTGTAACTAAAGTTCTGGATTATAGGACTTTGAAAAAATTGCTGTCGACCTATGTAGAAGCATTGCCAAAACTTATAAACGAGAAAACCGGGAAAATACACACCTCTTTTGAACAAGCATGGGTGGCTACCGGGCGATTAAGCTCAAAAAATCCCAATCTCCAAAATATTCCTATCCGTGACGAAAAAGGAAGGGAAATCAGAAAATCGTTTATTGCTTCAGACGAAAATCATATTTTATTATCAGCAGATTATTCTCAAATCGAACTTCGGTTAATGGCTCATATTAGTGGCGATGAAAACATGATTGAAGCTTTCTTAAGCGGTGAAGATATTCATGCTTCAACAGCAGCAAAAATATACAATGTCCCCATAAATAAGGTAACTCGTGAAATGCGTTCCCGGGCAAAAACTGCAAATTTTGGGATTATTTATGGAATATCAACATTTGGGCTTTCACAAAGATTGAATATCCCAAGGGCTGATGCTAAAGACTTGATTGAAGGATACTTTAGTACTTATAAAAAAGTAAGATCATATATGGAACAGTCCATCAAAAGAGCCAAAGAAAAAGGATATGTGGAAACAATCATGGGACGTCGACGCTATTTAAAAGAAATAAATTCAGCCAATGCAATTGTACGGGGGAATGCTGAACGAAATGCTATAAATGCCCCTTTACAAGGTTCAGCTGCAGATATAATTAAACTTGCTATGGTAAACATTCACAGAATTTTAAGCAAGAGATTTAAAACCAGAATGATCCTTCAGGTACATGACGAATTAATATTTGATGTTTATAAATCAGAACTCGATCATATAAAACAGGTTGTTAAAAGAGAAATGGAACAAGCCATTACCCTGTCAATACCACTAATAGTAGAATTAGGTGTAGGTGATAATTGGTTTGATGCACATTAAAATATTGTGGTTTAAAAGTTTAAAACAGATTACATAAACTCATAGTTTAAGAATTGTAATGTCTCATCTCCATTTAATGATTTAATTGAAATTACATATATTTCTTAATTTCAGATATATCTGTTTCTTTTATATCTATCAATGTTACAATTTAAGGA
>CAZWGG010000570.1:0-4007 GCA_964633305.1 uncultured Bacteroidales bacterium | reverse complement strand
ATCAATGAAAGAGTTCTTTAATAGACCGTCTATAAGTGAATTGAGTGAATTTATCTCATCAATCAAAAAAAAACCTCAGCAGACAGGAAAATATACGTTAATATCAAAAGCAAAAACAAAAAATTATTACCAACTAAGTTCAGCTCAAGAACGCTTGTATTTCCTCTATGAGTTTGATAAAACATCTTTGGCCTATAATATGCCACAAGTCGTTAAATTGGAAGGTGTTTTAGAAAGAGAAAGGTTGAACAATATATTAAGAAAACTCCTTGATCGCCATGAAAGTCTGCGTACCTCAATTGAAGTAATAAACGAAGAGCCTGTACAAAAGATATCAAAACAATTTAATTTTGAACTTGAATATTTCCATTCAAGTGAAGAAAAAGTACCAGCTATTATTAAACAATTCATAAGACCCTTTGACTTAAGCAAGGCACCCTTGATAAGGGGAGGCCTCATTGAGATTTCCCCCAAGGATCATATCTTAATGGTAGATATGCACCATATTATTACAGATGGCATATCACAGGGAATCTTGATCAAAGATCTCATGAAATTGTACAATAATGAAGAATTACCAGTATTAGAATTACAGTACAAAGATTTTGCGGAATGGCAAAAAAGCGTGGAACAACAAGAAAAAATAGCCAAGCAAAAAAAGTTTTGGTTAAATGAATTTACTGAAGAACTACCCATACTTAACTTACCAATAGATTTTGCACGGCCTATATTAAAAAACTTTGAAGGTAACTTGGTAAATTTTAATATAAATAAGGAGAAAACAAGCAAGTTAAAATCAATAGCGGAAACAGAAGGCGCCACTTTATTTATGGTAATATTAGCTATTTATAATATTTTATTGGGCAAACTTAGCAATCAGGAAGATATAGTAATAGGGACTCCAGTAGCAGGTCGGCAATATACTGATTTGGAGAACATAATCGGCATGTTTGTAAATACACTTCCATTGCATAACTATCCTAAAGGCGAATTAAGTTTTAAGAACTTTTTATCCGAGGTAAAATCAAAAATCTTAGCATGTTTTGATAATCAAAGCTATCCTTACGAAGAACTGGTAAATGAATTAAAAATAGAACGGGATACTAACAGAAATCCTTTGTTCGATGTAATGCTTGTATTTCAGAATTTCGAGAAATATGTATTTAAAATACCGGAATTGACCCTCAAACCATATAATAGTGGAAATACTGTATCAAAGTTTGATATTACTTTGTTTGCGGTTGAAGTTGATGAACAAATCGTTTTAAATTTTGAATATTCAACCAGATTATTTGAAAAAGAAACTATAGAAAAGTTTATCATATATTTCCAAAAAATAGTATCAACAATAATTACAGATATAAATACAAAAATTTCAGAGATTACTATAATTTCGGAAGAAGAGAAACAACAGTTATTACAAGAGTTTAATAATACAAAAACAGATTATCCAAAACAAGAAACGGTTATATCATTATTTGAAAAACAAGCAGAAAAAACTCCCCAAAATATAGCATTAAGATATGAAGATAAAACAATAAGCTATGAGAATCTTAAAGTAAGAATGGACAAGATAGCCTCATATCTTAAAGAAATAGAGGGTGTTGAAACTGGTGATTTGGTTGGTATAATGCTAGAGCGGGAAGAATATTTGATTCCATCTATATTTGGAATATTGAAGGCTAAAGGAGCTTATGTACCCATAGACCCTAATTATCCGGCAGAAAGAATAAATACAATTATAACTGGCTCACAATTAAAAGTTTTAATAACAAGAAATAAGTATCTGAATGCTTCCCTAAAAATTAGTTCGCGTATTTTAGATTTAGATAAAGCATTGACAGCCATAAATGCCTATAAGGTAATATCTGTAGGTGAAAAGATAGCAAGTAACAGTCTCGCTTATGTTATATACACTTCTGGCTCAACAGGTAACCCTAAAGGAGTAATGATTGAACATCATTCAATCGTAAACAGGCTTTCGTGGATGCAAAAGATTTATCCAATATATCAGGAAGATGTTATACTTCAAAAAACACCTATTGTATTCGATGTGTCGGTTTGGGAATTGTTCTGGTGGTCATTTGTCGGGGCTTCTTTATGTTTGCTGAAACCAGGAGGCGAAAAAGAAAGAGAAGAAATAATAAAAGCAATAGAAAAAAATAAAGTAACAACAATCCATTTTGTTCCATCAATGCTTAATGCCTTTATGTTTTATATAGAAAAGGATTTCGACTTTAATAAGCTAAGTAGTTTACGACAAGTATTTTCAAGTGGAGAAGCTTTGAAACCGGAACAAGTGAATTTATTTGGCACATCTATTCATAAATATATTGGAACAAGCCTTATTAATTTATATGGCCCAACAGAGGCAACCGTAGATGTCTCATATTATAATTGTTTATTTGAAAAAGCATGTACAATAGTTCCAATAGGAAAACCCATAGATAATACCCGATTCTATATACTTAATAAATATATGCAACTGAGCCCAGTAGGTGTGCCAGGTGAATTATGTATTGCTGGAGTAGGACTGGCCCGAGGATATTTGCACAATAGGGAACTCACCGATAGTAAATTTATCGAAAATCCATATATCAAAGCTGAAAGAATATATCGAACTGGTGATTTGGCTGAATGGCTTCCTGACGGAAATATAGAATTTTTAGGTAGAATTGATCATCAAGTAAAAATAAGAGGCTTTAGGGTTGAACTGGGAGAAATTGAAAACAAATTAGTTGAAATTGATAATGTGCAAGAAGCTGTTGTTACTATATACAATAAAGCACAGGATAACAAAAAATTATTAGCCTTTGTTGTATTATCAGATAAATCAATCGGCACTTTAAGAATTAAGAAGTATCTTAGAAGTAAACTCCCCGAATATATGATTCCTGCTGCAATTGTTAAAGTTGATAAAATTCCTCTTACTCCTAATGGAAAAATTAATAAAAAAGAGCTTTCAGCTAAATTTTTAACAGACTCTTCGATAGCAGAAAATTATGTTGAACCCAGAACAGATGTAGAAAAGAAAATTGCAGCAATATGGAGAGAATTACTTGACATCAACAAGATTGGTTTAAATGATACTTTTTTTGATTTAGGAGGTCATTCATTATTATTAATTAAAAATAATGAAAAAATAAAAACACTTTATAATGTTGAGCTTCCTTTTAACTTGTATTTTAACCAAACTCTTGAGCAAATCGCAAATGAAATCAGTAGTAAATTGACAAATGTAATATAAATAAAAAATTTATAGTTTCAATCATCAAATAAATCAATTAGATAATTAAATATAAAACAAACTAATCGGCTATGAAATGTTCTTTATGTTTTTTTGAGTTTGTTGATAATTATTATGAAAAAATTTTATCAATTAAAATTCGATCACGAATCACTCCTGTTTGTTTATTTTTTTTGTTGATATTTTGCTGGGAATCAAAAATAAACGCCCAGAAATCACATTCTTTCATCGCAAATGGACAACATATTAATATTGACACTTTTGATACACAAGTTAATCATATAATGAGTGAAACAGGTGTACCTGCTCTGTCCCTTGCAGTTATTAATGATAATCAGATAGTTTTTTATAATTCATATGGTTATAAACAACTTAGTAAAAAAGACAAGGTAAATAAAAGAACCATTTTTGAAGCAGCTTCTTTGTCCAAAAGCTTTGTTGTTTTTGTTGCATATAAACTGGTGGATGAGGGGAAATTGGATTTGGATAAACCAATGTATCAATATTTAGAATATGAGCAATTAAAACACGATCCTCGATATAAGCTTATTACTGCACGTATGATTTTAAGCCATTCTTCTGGTATAGAAAATTGGAGATGGGATAATAACCCGGATACGTTGGAAATAATAAGCAATCCCGGGGAAAGATTAATTTATTCAGGAGAAGGTTATGATTATTTAGCCAGGGTAATTGAATTAATCCTAAATGAATCTTATGTAGAATATGTCAAAGAAATGGTTTTAAAACCTTTGAAATT
>CAZWGG010000569.1:0-4011 GCA_964633305.1 uncultured Bacteroidales bacterium | reverse complement strand
TATTTCTTCAAATGAGGGAACGTAATATTTACGTTCTTCTCCGTTACTGTAAATACAAAAATATAAATTGGTACCACCAGCAGCTTTTACAAATTTGGTAGGTTTTACATTCCCGTTTTTATCTTTTAAGTACCTTACCGAAAACTTATTTCCCTTTTCAAACGTAAGCCGGGCTTTGTATATCGGATTATGATGTTTTCCACCATTAAGGTCTGTAATGTTTCTATTCATATCCTCAATGCCATCAGGTGAAAATGCTAGTTCGCTTGGTTTCATTTTATTTCCATTTTCATCTACTATGTTCTGGTATTTTTCCTGTTGGAGATGATTAAATAATATTTTTTTTACTGAACCACTTGAAACCTTATCTATTTTTTCTTTATCGAAACTTTTATCTATTGCAACCCTTAATACAAGTCGGTCTTTGTTTTTGCCATGTTGTAATAAACCATAATAGGTATCTTCATGCAATTGTTTTCTGATAGCCCAGTTGGTACAATTTTTACTTTCTCTTGCATCTTTTTGTTTTACTAAACCTTTTTTAGGATTTCCATTTTTGTTAAACATAAGATTCCCATCTTTATTTTTATAAGATTGAAAAACATTAACGGTTTTATTTATTACCCTCAGGTTTTGCTTAAAACTGACTATTATTTCATTCAAGGATTTTTTTGCATCTACAATAAAACTATCCCATGGTTTCTTATAGTCATCTAATATTGTACGGGTTGTCTCTTCTCCGGTTAAAACATGTGTTCTCTTTACTTGTTTGGTGTTCCTTAATGCACATCCTAAATCAAAACGACTTATGTTTTCTTTTGCATGTTGATTATTGATATAATTGACATGATATCTTGTTAAACAAGCAATTATAAGGGCATCTAAGGCGTGATGCCTATGGTCAATTCGTTTGATGTCAAAATCTTTTGCTAATTCATTGGGAACCACAGGATAAAAGTAGTTTTTTCTTTCTCCATCTATTATGTGATATTCGCCAAATAGCCCATTGTTTTCTTCTCCGTTTATAAGCCTGTTTAATCTTTTGAACCTATCCTCAACCAGTTCATTCCAAACCTGTCCTAATCCCCAATTCTTTTTCATTTGTGAGGTTATAGAACCTTGTACAGATATAATATGCTTTGATGTTGATTCCTGTTCGTCATCATCTCTTACAATATTGCTATATATTTTCAGGGCTTTTTTGCTTATATACCGCATATCTGTTTTCTGACGTTCATTCATTGCTTTTGGAATATCTTCCCTGAATAAATTCTCTTTTTTCTTACCCCAGTAATTTTCAGTTACAAATTTTTTGTAATTTTCAACTGATGATATTGTTACATGTCCACCAAGATTTAAAGGAACATCGGTATTTTGGTATTTTAGAATAAAATCGTATGCAGTCATATTATCTTTTAAAGAATTTACTTCAGCTTCGCATATTACTTTGTTGTTAAAGGAGTTATCAAGATATTTTGACTGAGGAATTATGTGCTCAATTTCATATTTATCTGAAAATAAATCGCCTAGTGATATGACTTTACCTGTATAAGGTGAACGGTATTTTTGTTCTAGCCAGGCTTTGTATTTTAAGATTTCTGTAACGGTTGGTTGTTCTTTTCGTGATATTTGGAAAACTGTCTGTTTATTTTCTATTTCAATAGCTTTTTGTTCCTTTTCTGTAAACTGAGAAAGTACACCATCTTCATATATTTTCAACTTATCGATATGTGTTTTTGATTCGGGGTTTATATAAGAACTGTTTTCATTTTTCAATTCAATCAGCATATTCCTGATACGCTGATTAGTATTCTTGTTAGCATTATTTAAAGCGCTAATGCGTTCCCGGTCTTTTTTTGGATTTTTCAAATCCCGCCCGACTTCGATATGTATTTCATCAAATATACGTTCATATACTTTTTCCTGTTTTCCTGTTCTTTCATTTGTAGTTAGAGTATAATTGATTCCAAACCTTTCTCCGTAATACTTCCATACATCAAGAGTTACTCTTAATGATTCTAAAATTACCTGTTCTACAATGGGGTTTCGTAAACTGTGCTGCTTAAAACTATGGATATAATCTTCCAATTGTTTTGAAGTTGTCCATTGTTTTGCATCAACTTCAGCGTGCCTGTCATAGACTATATACGAAGCCAGCCAAAGTGGTAATCCTTGAAAGTCCGAAATCTGTGTTAAATCAATAGCTTTTTCACGAACCCTGTTTTTTATAGTTTGATCATCTATAGCATCAATTATTTTTTCAATTCGTTTTTTTGTATCTATATGAATATCTTCTTCTTTCCAAAGTTCCCCAACTCTCATTAACGGCAATAACTTTTTAATTGCTTTTTCAGAATATGCACCGTAATCTTTCTTAATTAATGGCACGTTATGTAAATTTTCCTGGGATGTTTCCGAGAATCCGTTTTCTATGCAGAATTTATTTATGGCTTTGTTGTATTCGGCTTTATTGGTAACTGAATATATTATGTGCCATAATTTAATCTCCAATTCTTTTGAAAGAAGTTTTATATCCTTTTTATCGAGTTTCGACAGTAACAATGGTCGGGTTTCATTACAAACTAATGAAGTGCTATCATCGTCTGGATAATTCCATTTATACAGGGCTTGCTGCTTTTTGTCTTTAATAAAATAAGCAATAAACTGTTTTTGGGTAATTTCTTTTTTGTTGTTTAAGAAATCAAACAATTTTAATTTGTCGTTATTGGTTACAATAAACTCATTGGTTACATCAACATTGGTTTTTAGTTTGTCCTTTTCACGTACTTCTCTTTCTTGAATAGCCAAGTTTTGGAGTAATTGCCAGATACGAAATTCCTGGTACAAGGGATGAGATTTAGGCATACAACGAATATATTGTCTTTCTTTTTGCTTTGTTTTCTCATTAATAAATTCTCTGTACTCAAAATTACATTTGGCAATAAGGGATTTTTGACTTTTTAAAGGTCTGTGATAAAACAATATATCATCTAAAAACAGATATGAAAACATGTTTTTGTTACGTAACACATTCTGCTTATGTTCAATATTGTATGGATATAGGTACTCAATGCATTTTTCATATAAATTACTATCTTGTAATTCCGGGTGCCAATCGGGGTGGTCGTCGATTTGACATTTTAATATAGCCTGAAGTTCATCGAAGTAAAAATTCCTATCAATAGTGCGTACAAGTTTTCCTTTAATTTTCTGTTTGGGGTCTTTCAATAAGGTTTTATAGATGTATGTTCCAACATAGTCAGTCCCTATACCTCGTTGGGTTTTATCTTTTATCAATTCCCATTTTTCTTCCCAGTCTTGCTCAGAGGGAATATTAAACCTAATTTGTTTTTTTCCGTTAACCAATTTATCGTTACCGTTTTTATCAATATCTGTTTTGATAATAATATCTTTTATCTGCCCTTCCCAGACAGGTTTTTCCTTCTTAAAGAGTTTTCCTGTTATCCCGTTTGCAAGAGTAATCTCAAAAATTTTTAATTCTTTATATGTTTCATTTGTATCTACAATTGAAATAATTTCCTGGGTCTCAAATTCTTCTCTATATTCTTTTGTTTTTCCCTCATTTTCCTGGCGTTCCTGGCAATATCCCCGTTTCTGATTAAAGTTTAAAAGAATCCATGCTAGCTCGTCTTTTGATATTTTTTCGTTTATAGCTTTTTTCCTCAGATAATATAAAGTCCAATCCTGTGGTAGTAGAAATCGTTTACCATTTTTATTGAGAATTGGTAAGTCGGGATGTTTCTCCCGAAATTCTTTTTCCATTTCCTCGTAGGCTGATTGAAAAATGAACGTTCTTTTCCTGTTTTCATCAGAAACATCGTTAAATGAAAACTTTGTTTCTTTATTGTCTTTAAACTGTCCCGGATGGTTCTTAAAATCAATAGATTTTTCATAATGTTCAGGAAGAAATTCTAAAATATTCAACACCCTGTGAAGTCTTTCCCTTCTGATATGATTCCTTTCATATAACCTGCGTTTACTTCTTTTATC
>CAZWGG010000568.1:0-4020 GCA_964633305.1 uncultured Bacteroidales bacterium | reverse complement strand
ATTCAAATGGAATTTTTTGAATATATTCCTTCAATTTTAAGAAAGTTAGTTACATTAAAACAAGTAGGTTTAGGCTACATTACCCTTGGACAACCTTCAACAACACTTTCGGGAGGCGAATCACAACGTGTAAAATTGGCTACAGAGCTTTCCAAACGTGATACAGGTAAAACATTGTATATGCTGGATGAACCTACAACCGGCCTTCACTTTGAAGATGTGCGGGTATTGCTTGAAGTTCTTAATCACCTGGTTGATAAGGGAAACACAGTAATTATTATTGAGCATAACATGGAAGTGATTAAAGTTGCAGATTATATTATTGATATGGGAAAAGAAGGTGGGGCATTTGGTGGTGAGATTATTTGCACAGGTACTCCAGAGCAAGTGGCAGATGTTAACGAAAGCTATACAGGAATGTTCTTAAAGCAAGAACTTTTCCAAGATACATAAATGTTAAAAAGAATTGTAAGTATTTATAAGCAATGAATGCCTTAACTGATGTTATAGGTATGGTAGCACTTTTTCAAGTTGATTGGCTCGTGAACCTTTTACCAAAATAAAAGATGAATGAATAGGATTACGTTTTAATTCATCAACTAAATCATATACAGTTTTGTAAAAGCTGTAACCTGGTTTTTTTACAAGTTCTCTGAATGATTCTCCAACACAAATTACTTTTTTTATTTTATTTTTAGCCAGGTATTCAACAAAGTTTTTATGTTCTAAGTAAGATGAATTACCGAGTTCAAGCATTTCTCCTATAAAAAGTATTTTATTGTTTCCTTTCATATCAAGAAAGTTATTGATGGAAGAAATCATACTTGTGGGATTTGCATTATAGGCATCCATAACTATCTTGTTTTTACCTGTATCTATCAATTGTGACCTGTTATTATCAGGTATATAACTCTCAATTGCTTCTTTAATTCGCAGGTGAGAAACGCCAAAATATTTACCAACGGCAATCGCAGCTATCACATTTTCAATATTATAGCTTCCTATTAAATTAGTATGAATATCTAATGATTGATTATCAAGTAGAAGGTGAATTTTTAAAAATGGATTAACAGACTGTATAGATCCGGAGATACGGGCATTGTTATAAGTAACCAGTTGGTTATAATTTCCAGGAACAAGATTTGTCAGATAATGATTTTTACTATTTAGAAAAATTACTTTGTTATTATTTACCAGGAAGTTATAGAGTTCTCCTTTTGCCCTGGTAACTCCTTCGATATTTCCAAAACCTTCGAGATGTGCTTTCCCAATATTAGTGATTAACCCATAATCGGGTAGCGCAATATTGCAAAGGGCGTCTATTTCCCCTGGATGATTGGCGCCCATTTCAATAATCCCTATATTTATATTTTTGGTTAATGAGAGCAATGTAAGCGGAACACCAATGTGATTGTTCAGATTGCCAAGCGTGGCCAGTGTTTCATATTTTTTATTTAAAATATTTTTACATAGTTCTTTTGTGGTTGTTTTTCCATTTGATCCTGTAATAGCAAGAATTTTAGTGCCTAATTGAAATCGATGATACTTAGCAAGTGCCTGTAACGTTTTTAATACATTTTCAACTTTTATAAGTTTTTTATCAGAAGATTTTAATGAGTGGCTAACTATAGCAAAGGCAGATCCTTTGTTTATAGCATCTAACGCAAAGTCATTGCCATTAAAGTTCTTACCCTGTAAGGCAAAGAAAATTGAGTTTTTGGGTATTTTTCTCGAGTCGGTAGAAATTGTCGGGTATTTGCAAAATATTTTATATAATTCATCTATACTCATTCTGGTCCCAGGTGTTTATATATGAAAAGACCTCATTATTTTTAATGAGGTCTTTTCTATTTTTTTATATATAATTCTTCATATTAAAAACCTGCAGGACTACCAACCCTGGTCATTGCACAACGGAAACCAATATCATCACGAGATTGATCTTCATCTAGAAATCTTCTTGCTGCAGGAGTCATCCAGTAAGCCCTGTCTCGCCATGAACCGCCTTTATAAACTCTTGATCTATCGCTAATTAACGAAGTTTCATCTGAAGGTTTTCTTGCATACATTCGATCTGAACTCAATTCTTGGGATTTAGAATCTAGTGTCCAACTGTCACCTTCAATAATACTTGACTCATAATCACCATCTTTATAATTTTTGTAATAAGCTTTTTTATAATTCCACCTGTTTATGGCTTCTTCTTCTGTGACCATTCTATATTTAAGCCTTCCCAAGCTGTCTTTTTCAGCTACATTTCCTTCTTCATCTGTTTCCAGTGTCGTGAAAACATTTCCCCTGAATGGATTGAACTCATGAACATCTTCATATGAAAGAGGCCTGTAAACATCTTCAACCCATTCATTAACATTACCGGCCATACAATACAATCCATAGTCATTTGGCCAGTATGATTCAACAGGAGAAGGAATTGGAGCATTATCGTTCAAATCTCCCGCAATACCCATATAGTCTCCTCTTCCCCGAACAAAATTAGCTCTCATCTGGCCCCTGCTCTTCTTTGCATCATTTCTCACGTTATGTCCGTCCCAAGGATATATTCTTCTTTCATAAACCCGTTCATCATATGAATTACCAATAAGGGCTGTTGCAGCAAATTCCCATTCTGCTTCAGTAGGCAAACGATATTTGGGTAACAAGATACCATCTTCCATTTCTACTCGTCTGAATTCTTTATTAGGATCAAGCGATTTTAAATTTTGATTAACCAATCCTTCATATTGACCCACCAAGTATGCCTCTGTATTAAAGTTTTCAGCCCCCAATTGGTTTGGGTCGGGGTTTAAGATACCTTCCCTAATGAGGATACCTTCATTAACCCTGTCGGTTCTCCATATACAATAGTCACTGGCTTGTAACCAGTTTACACCTACCATTGGATAATCATTGTATGCGGGATGCCTGAAATAATATTGTACATACGGTTCATTATAAGCCATAGGTCTTCTCCAAACCAAGGTATCAGGAAGGGCTTTTATGTAAACTTCAGGGTAATCAATGAATACCCTACTAATCCAATACAAATATTCCCTATAGTCTACATTTCTAACTTCTGTCTGATCCATATAGAATGAACTAACAGTAACCCTTCTTGGAAGGTTATTCCATGCGTAGACTAAATCTTGTTCAACCCGGCCCATGCTGAATGTGCCACCTTCAATAAAAACTAGGCCCGGTCCGTTTTCCTGTTCATATCCGAATTTTACTTCAAATCCTCCATTATCCGGATCATTATATTCCCAACCGGTTGTAGTAGATGCTTTCCTTGATTTACCGCCGCCGCCGCCGCCACAAGCTGAAAGAACGAATATTAAAACAGCAACTTTTGCTAAAACAGAAAACTTGATGTTCATGGTTTTACGGTTTTATTTGTTCAAATATATTAAAATATTAGCTCTAATTTACAATAATTACTTTAAAATAACTAAATCTTTGGGCATTTTATTGCCTTAATCTTTTTTCTTTTTTCTTTATACTGAAATTTTATTAAAAAAGTTACTTCATGTGCTCCCATTCCAGGGGAAAAAAATTTAACATTTTTCATATTAACGTCATAGCTATAATAAATATTGTAGTTTGATTTGAAAAAACCTAATAATAAAACAAACGCATCTAAATTAAAATGTATATCATGTCTTGTCCATAGTCCAATTTCAAAAGATCTGATCAAAAAATTATCCCTGCGCAACACATTTCGCAAAAAAGCGCGCCTTGCGTTGACCTTATTCACGCTCTCACTCGGCGGGGCTATGTTCATTGCTGTTTTTAATGTTCAGTTGGTTCTTTTTAACCAGATCGATCGCATTGTTTCATATGATTCCTCTGATATTGTCATCGCCACCGCAAGCAATTACCGCATCGAGAAGATCCAGTCATTAGCATCAGAAATTGATGGTATTGAATATGTTGAAGGATGGTGGACCCAACCAGCACAGCTTATAGTTGGTAACGAGACCATGGATGTCGCTATCAATGCCCCACCGCTTAATAGCCCCATAG
>CAZWGG010000567.1:0-4038 GCA_964633305.1 uncultured Bacteroidales bacterium | reverse complement strand
CAGCATTTAGGGTTTAATAACAGCAATGCAATAAGCGTTGTGGCGAATGCCGGGTATTACAACACGGCTTTTGAAGGGGCTGAAAATACATACCTCCATGGGTCCACAACAGTAATGTTAGAATCGCATAAGATTAAACTTCTCGATGCAAAAATAATAGAAAGCAAATGCACGTCAACAGTAAAAAAAGAAGAAATAGACCTGGTTGATTATGCCACAAACAGCAATGTTATTAATCAGCTAAAACTATTAAAAGTTACCAAACCGGCTACACCCGTGTATAGTGTGCCTTTTGCCAGGCTCGATGCAACATTTAACAATGGCATTCAGCGATCGTTGTACCTTGCATTGAACACCGATGGTACCTATCAGTGTGTCACAAATGCAGGCGAAGAATATGATGGGTTAATGGTATTGCCCGACCCGGATAACAGCGATGCCGATATGGTATTGTTTGATTATTTGAAAATGACTGACCTGCAGGTTGATAACAGTTTTGATGACAAGGGCTTCACGTATTCAATGAATACGTATGACTTAACTGGTAGATTAGATTGTGAAGGGCTTCCTGCCCGGCAATATTTCATTCCCGATGATGATTGCGGCATGGAGGTACACACCGGGAACAGGGCATTTATGCTTAATCCAGGGAAAGATGGTACCCTCTTTACTTTATCTTCTCAAAATATTTCCAGGGGCGAGTTCCTTCGTAAATACAAAGCCTTGGTTTGGGTACATAAATTAAGCCCGCCACAAACCGAATTGGTAATGAGAATAACCGGCGCTACCGGAACAGTAAAGGAAGAAAAGGTAGATTTAAGCCAGCCATATACTACAGCAGGAAACTGGCGACTGTTAAGGCTTGATGCCGATTTAAGCCATGTAAATTATAATTCAAACCCCAACCTGTCCGATAGAGTTGATGTATTTGTAAGGAACAATTCAGCAAGTGGAATAGCTGTGTACGACGATTTCAGGGTATTGCCGTACCATGCCGAAATGAGCAATTACGTGTACGACCCGGTATTCAACAGGGTGATCTCTACCCTCGATGCCGACAATTTTGCCTCGTTTACGAAATACGATACAAGGGGAAGGGTAATTGAAACGGCTGTTGAGATCGAAGAACAAGGCAAAAATGTAATCAAGAAAATAAGGTATAACGACCAGAAAAAAGATTAAAAAATATTTAGAATATGATTGGAGAATTAGAACTGACCTATAAACGAATGGTTATAGCAAGTCATAAACCTGCCTCTCAAGGCAGGTACACGAATAAAATTATTCGTGAATTAGTGGCTATGTTTTTTGAATGCAGCCGGAGGCTGCGGTGTGAATTTGGGAATTTAAAATGAAAATATAGCAATGAAAATTAGCGTATACAAATATTACGATAAAGAAAAACAGCAAAAAAATTGGCTTTACAAAACTTTTTATGAAAAGATGTTAATCATTTTGGTTATCACCTCATTCATGCCTGTTTTCATGAAAAATGTTAACGTGATTGCGCAGGATTCAATCTCCAAACAAGCTTTTGAAATACTTGACAATGCCCTTAAACCTATTGTTGAAGAAAACAATGTGGCTATCTATTACCAGGGAATAGCTTATGGATTGACCAATCCGTTGGAAATATTTTCTTTGCCTGCCTATAAATTATTTATGGGCGGGTACTGGATTATTGACGGGAATAAGTTTGAAATGCAACTGGGATATATCAAAGGCATTTCCGATGGTACTATTTATTCCATTATTAACGAAGAAATGGGTATTATGTACATCGATTCGGTGAACAACACATTCCAGTTTGACTCTTCCCGGGTTCCCGATTTAAATAACCTGCTGGACGAAAATTTTGGAAAAGCAGGGATGAGTTATCTGGGCGTTGAAATGATAAATGGCACGGAATGCCATAAAATTAAATCAACACTGGAGAAATACCCGGGAGCTTATTCATTGTACTGGGTTGATAAAAAAACAGGCAGGCTCCTTCTTATGGCCGACTGGCAAAACAATACGTATGACGTTTACTGGGTGCAGAAAATCACCGGCGCCCCGAAGTCATACGATTTTTCCATTCACCTTCCCAACAAGGAAATGAGTGAATTTCATGGCTACGAAGTAATTGACATGCGGTTTAGCAGCGACTTTATACAACGACCAATTGAATACGAACACTTTAAATAAATTATGTATGATGAAACGAGCATGTAAAAAAATAATCATTTTATTACACACACGAAAATGATTATTTTTTCTTGTGAGTTCCATGTGACCATTAAAAATTAAAAAATAAACACATGAAAAAAGCAGTTATAACAACTACAGTTGCCTTAGTTTTTTTACTAAGCGCCGGTACCGGGATAAAGGCCCGGCAGCCGGAACAAAACGTGCCTAAAATTTCAAGTATGGTATTAGTTCCAATTCCTCAACCGCCTATTGAAGGCCAGGAGGTTGAAAACCACGTAGAGGTTGATTTTAAAGTAGAAATGCCCGAAATGGCATCACAAGCCGTAATAACGCTTAAAAAGCGGAATACAAACGAAGTGCTTAAAACACTCACGGTTGATTTTATTGAAGAAAGCGGTGTGATAAAATATGTTTACAACAACCGGAAAAGGGCATTAAAACGTAATTATGCCGCTGTATTGCTGTTGGTTGGCCAGGAAACTTTTGAAAACATTACCGCCGAGGCATATATCATTGACAAAAGCGGTAACGAATCGGAAAAAGCGTTCTTTTAGATTAGAATGGTATGTCATCCTGAACGCAGTGAAGGACCAGCTCAGTGTGTCGGGGGTAAACACCCCCAAAATGCATGCTATACATGAATATTTTTTAACATAGAAAATAGAAGAAAACCCAATCGGAATGTTTGTATGTACAGCTATAAACAATGAAGGAGATGCTTCACTATCGTTCAGCATGACAAAACACAACGGGTGTCATCCTGAGGCCTCCATCAACTTTTTTAGTTGATTTTGTAAGAAATGACATGTTGGCATATAAATAAGTATGTGTGTCATCCTGAGCGCTAGTGAAGAACTTTTCTCATGACCGAAGGGAGTAATCGGCTTAGTGTGTAGGGTAAACATCAACATAAATGTATGTTATAAACGAATATTTTTAAAACATAAAATAGAAAACAAACCGATCAGAATGTATAGTATAAAAACATAAACAATAAAAAAGATGTTTCACTGCGTTACCAATGACAATATTTTTCAGATAGGTGTGTCATCCAGAGGCCACGATCAACTTTTTTAGTTGATTTTGTGAGAAATGACATGTTGGTATATAAGTAAGCATGTGTGTCATTCTGACGAAGGAAGAATCTGCTTTGTGGGCTGGGTTTCTAGAAGTTTCCACAAAAGTATAATTCATCAATCATCTGTTAACCAGGTTAGTATAAAAAGATTTCATGGAGTACAACAAACTAAAACAAGAAAAAGAACTATACAACCAACAACCAAAAAGAACAAAAATGTTATCACTAAATAAACACCTTATGTTCCCATTTACAGCCTTTTTCAAAAAAGTATACTGCTTTTTTGACAATCCATGTAAGCACAAAATAAAAACCTGTTTGTTTATCCTTGTTTTAGGTGGCGGGCTTCTCTCGCCTATTTATGCACAGCTTTCTCATGGCGTTTATGTTGACGAATACAACGCGCTGGTGGATTTATATAACGCTACAAATGGGCCGAATTGGACGAGTGAACAGTCTAATCCTGATGATAACTGGCTCACCAGCGCCCTGGTTGAGGATTGGTATGGGGTAGCTGTAGATAACAACCATGTTGTATCTATAGATTTGAATAATAACAATCTTGATGGTATAATTCCCAACTCAATTGGAGACTTAATTGGCCTGCAGCTTTTATATCTTCACTATAATCAATTAACCGGTTCAATTCCTTCTTCAATAGGTAACTTGGCCAGTCTTGAGGTTTTATATCTTTTCGATAATCAATTAACCGGTTCAATTCCTTCTTAATTAGGTAACTTTACGAGTCTTTGGATTTTATATTTTCAAGA
>CAZWGG010000566.1:0-4039 GCA_964633305.1 uncultured Bacteroidales bacterium | reverse complement strand
AGTTTGTACAAGTTCATCCTCGTAAAGAAACTTATACTGGCTTTGGGCTTCAATCTTTGACAGAAGGTCAACAAGCCTTACATTTTCGGTTTTCACTGTAATTTTCTGAGGATAGGTAACAGCGCTAACCTGGAGTAAGGTTAAGCAGAATAAAAATAAGCTTAGTTTCATAATAATCAGTAGTTTTAGAAAATGATATTTTCTAAAAAAATTAAATAACAAAAAATAATTTTTCATAAATTTGAAGTGTTAAGGTTAATAATTCTCAATACCTTATCATTTTGCACATGTGATAGGATATTGATTGATAATCTTAAAATTTAGGATTGGCCGGAAAATGATGATGCATTTTCCGGTTTTTTTGTGATTTAAGAAGTATTATGTCATAGGCATCAGGATTTAGTTAATAATTAATAATTGTAGTAATTGGGTAAATATTATTATTTATAAATAGTCACATTGTTTTTATCAATTTTAAAATTAATATTTGATGTCAAACAGATAGCTTTTAGTGCCTGTTCAACTGTCTCTTTTTCAAAGATGCCAGTATAGGTTTTTATTCTCAGGGATTCATCGGTTATCTGAATATTTATATCATACCACTTTTCTAACCGGCCTGCAAGAACATTTAGAGGTTCGTTTTTAAAAACTAATTTTCCGTCTTTCCAGGAAGTATAGGTTTCGGTATCAACATCATTGTAAATACTTGACTTTTTCTCTCCGTTTATCTTTTGTCGGGTAATAAGGTCGCTTTTCCTCAATGACCCTGATTTTTCATCAACCTGCTTTATTTCATCATCCAATGAACTTTTAAACAAAACCAATTTCTGGTTTGGTTTGAGTATTATTTTCTCCCCGGCTTTCCCTTTTGTATTTAACTTTTCAATATTAACAACTCCACTCTCTAGTGTGGTTTCAATAATATCGTCCTGAGGATAGTTTTTAACATTAAAACTGGTTCCTAAAACATTTATCCGGATATCAGAAGTTAGTACCACAAAGGGCCTATTAACAGATTTATTTACAACAAAATATGCCTCCCCAACCAGCTTAACCTTTCGTTCTGACTTTGAAAACTTTGAAGGATACTGCAATGTGCTTTCAGCATTTAGCCAGACTATTGTCCCATCTTCGAGCTCCACTTTCGTTTTTGAACCTTTTGGAACAGTGATTTTATTATAAGTAATTGTTGAATTTTGCCTGTATGCCATACCAACAACTAAACAGGTTATTCCAAATGAAACCAGGACTATTATCATTGCTGCAACTTTCAACCATTTTCTTAATGATCGTTCAGAAAATTCATTTTTAGATAATCGCTGGTTATCAATACGATGCATTAGTTTTTCAAATTCATCATCCTTGGAAAATGTAACTTGCGGTGAGCCTTGCTTATTCATTAGATTAAGTACCTGGTAAGCCTTTTCAGCAATATGTTTATTTGAAGGACTGCTCTTTAACCATAATTTCCAACGCTGTCGATCTTTTGGGTTATTTCCAATCGCATAAGCCAGAAACGATTTGTTATGAATAAAATCTGGCAGCTCAAACTGATTATAATCTTTGCTCATAGTATTTTTATATGACGGTGAAAAATAATTTCTGTACTGGTTGAACCCGGTTCTATCTGTAAAAAATCATATCACTTTACGAAGATGCTGCAAAGCAGAGTGAATCAGGTTACGTACAGACTGATATTTTAATTCCATTATTTTTGCTACTTCTTTATATTCCAGATTTTGATAATATCGCAGATAGATTGCTTCCTTTTCCCTGGGTGAAAGATTGTTTAGTGCAATCTGCAACTTTTCTGATAATTCGGTTTCTTTTTCACTATTGATTATCTTTTGTTCGTGTGATATTGAAAAATTAATGGTTTTTGTATTATCCTGATCATTTGTTATTCGTTTTCCGGTTGCCCTGAAATAATCAATCATTAGTAACCGGAATGATTTAAATAAATATCCTTTAACATTACGTACATCTCGCAATTTCCAGCGTTTACTCCACAGTTTTAAAAAAAAATCTTGTAACAAGTCCTTCACCTCGTGCTCTGAGGATATTACCCTGAGTCCATAATAGTATAATGCATCATAATAATCATTAAAAATTTGCCTAAAAGCCCAATTTTGTCCTTTCGTAAAAGCTTCCCATATAAATGAGTCTTTAGGTGTTTTTGTTGCACTCTCTGATAATTTTTTATATGGCATATTTGTTCAATTAATCATTCAATGATTTTAAAAAAGTAAATTAAATAAAATTATTTTAATTGAATAGTATTTATAACTAATACAATCATATAGTGTTCTTTTACATAGTTTTATATCCTCATAAAGATACAAATATGGTATTGAAATACGAAGTAATTATTAAAACCCACGGCCCAAATTTTGAATCTTACAGGCATTACAAGGGAAGAGTTTGATTATTTAGCCGATGAATTTAAGCAGGAATGGGATGTATACATATCATGTTATACACCTGAAGAAAAACAGAGATAGCGCATATCACCCAGGATAAACAAGTGTATTACTGAGAGTATATGATAAATTGATGTTTCAGTTTTTATGACACTACTTATGAGTGTTTCCCTGTTTTTGAAATGAGAAAAACAGTATCATAGGCTACATTGCAGTGTTCAGATATTTGTTCAGTTGAAATTTGTATTAACAGATTTATCCTCACTTCCATTATCTACAATAATAAGGTTTCCTTCTTTGTAACTCTCCACAAAATCCCCAATACAGTTTTCCTCGTTTAGCATTGGGACAATAGTAGTTGTTAATTCATTAAAATCAAGTTCTGTTTGGTATAAAATGTTTTTAGAATATTCAAGTCTTTTATAGTCATTTTGTATATCTTCAATATATCCGGGAAATACACCCATCGAAAATTAAAATTTACGTAAAGCAGGCTTTTTCACAAAAGAAAAATCATGAATTTTAGTTAGTATTTATTCCTATCTGTCATAATTCATTATTCTTCTATCTACCATGGTTTCTCAAATGAAGTTTTATCAAAATCTTTATCTACCTTAACAAAAACACTACTACCCTTATTTCTCAAGCGCAAAGGATCTTTTTTACCAAATAGTTTAGATAAAATTGAAACAGGGAACAGAAACAGGTAAAAAACAGCACTAAGCAGAATATTGGGTACTACTAAACTTAATAGCCAAGTTAATTTATCCCATAAAAACTCTATCTTTTGGCTTAAATAGGTTGAAACAATTCCAATTAATCCAACAACAAACGAAACTAAAATTGCCCAATTCCATTTTGTAGCAAGATATACCAAGACAAATCCGACTGATATGGTTAAAATTGTTTTTGTAATGTTTGTTTTCTTATCTTTCATAAGCAGGCTAAAATAAGGTGTAAATAAATGGTGCAATTGCACTACTACCTCCAAAAACAATTAGTAATCCTAGTAAAAGAAGTATAGTGATTACCGGTATTAACCAGAATTTTTTGCGTTCTTTCATAAAAAGCCAAAGGTCTTTGAGAAAATCCATAATATTCAATTTTATTAAAATTTCAAACTAATCCATTTTAAATTTAACCATCCATTTTTCCTTATTTTGCCAATCGGGCTGTTCCTTTTTGCAATATACAAAATCATTAATTACTAAGTAATCCATTTCTGTACTCATAAAACACTGGTATGCATCAAATGGCGTACAAACAATAGGTTCTCCCCTTACATTGAAGCTTGTATTTACGATAAGTCCATATCCTGTGCGTTGTTTAAAGGCATTTATCAGTTCCCAGTACCTGGGGTTTGTTTCTTTATGCACCGTTTGAATTCGGGCTGAAAAATCAAGGTGCGTAATAGATTGTATATCGCTTCTTTTATAATAAAGTTTATCCCATAGAGCTAAGTTATGGTAATTATCAGGGAGTTTGGTTCTTCTTTCCTCTTTTACAGGTGCTACAAGAAGCATATAAGGTGAATCGGCATCCAAGTCAAAATATTCACGGGCATTTTCATTTAATACAGATGGGGCAAATGGACGAAACCCTTCTCTGTATTTTATCTT
>CAZWGG010000565.1:0-4040 GCA_964633305.1 uncultured Bacteroidales bacterium | reverse complement strand
GCTTAGCGTTTCGTGCATTATTCCCATCTGTCTGCGTGATAGGTAAGGCAAGCTCTTTGGCTGGTTTTGGCTGTGTATCAGACTGTGCGACCAGACAATGTGCTTGACTTTTGAGGTGGTATTATCATAACAACTTTCCCTCCTTCATAACAGTATGGTAGAATGGAGTAATTTTGTACTTTGTATTCCATTCTCTTTCAGAATATACCATAGGACTAATCACTTCGCCTGTTTCAAATTCCAAATCATATAACGGATATGTTATTTCTTTTTCTATTTCCGGAGTAATTTTCTCTTTATTCAATAAAATTAATAAATCCCAGTCTGATTCTTTATTGGCTGTGCCTCTAACACGTGAACCATATAAATATATTTTTGCTGTGGAGTCTTTCTCAGTAACTAATCTTTTTATTTCTTTCAATATATAATCAGAATTCTTCATTATTCAAAAATACATAAAAAGCACGATATTTTATCTGCAATTGATGCCAACAAGTTTATAAGCGAACCAAATGTAATTTTATCCGCTCAAATTGGGTGAATATACGAGCTGAAAGTAATCTTATATCTTTACTAATCTACATTTACTTGTTTACAACCAACAAGTTACAAAAATCTTTGAAATGGCAAACATGGTGAACTTGGTTTTTGGAGTTAATTCAACTATTGAAGGGATGGTGATTACTTTAATATATTTTTTTTAATCCCAACACTGATCCAAATAATAGAACCACTATCAGTGTATTCATAATGTCTTGGAGTTTCAGATTTCCAATAGTTTTTGTTATAATCACCCTTGGCAAATAAGTAAAGTTTTTCCTTTACTTTCATTTCAATCATTATTCCCGTGGACCAACCATAATTTGCATTTGATCTAATAAATAATCCAAAAGTCGGACACAGCCTGATTTTATCACCTATTAAAAATTTTAAATATAATGGTGTTGTCAAAATCAATTGATTTTCAAATATCGACAAAGACGGATTAAAATTGAAAGATATAAGAGATTTATAAGCCCTGAACTCTGCAATACCTGCGGCATTGAAAATTGTATAATTATCACGAAGCAACTCAGAACCAATAGAACCACCTAGATTCAACTCTTAAGAGAAAACAGAAGTCGAAATCAATAAAACACTAAGAATCAATGATGTTCTCATCATAACTGTTTGATATTATTTGTGGACTACTATAACATATTAAAAAACCTTTAATTATTTTTATACAGTAAGTTATAAAAATCTTTGAAATGGCAAACATAAGGAACTTAGCTTTTAGAGTTAATTCAACTAGTGTGGTTTTAAAGGCCACAAGTCACTTATTTGGCACAGGAAGGGAGGGTATTGTCATACAAAGGATTATTTACAATAAATTTCTTTTATTTTATCAATTGGTAAAAAGGCAATTCCATGCTTCATTAAACCTAACATCCCGACATTGGTATCATACTCGTTTCCAAATCCGCCACTTCCATTATATAATAGCACATTTGTCAGTTGCTCATTATTTCGTAGTGTAAAGTTTATATAATGTTCGTTCCTGTTATTTTCCTTTTTTATTTTGATTTCAGCAAATTTTATTTGCTGAATATTAATTTTTACAATGAATGTTCCATTTTTGACTGGAACGAAGTTGGATAATCTCCAGACTGTATATGATTTGCATGGAATCCAGTTATCATCACATCCTGACTCGTTATAAACAAAAATTGGGGCGTTAATGATATCCGAATCGTTGGAATATGTAATTAATTCAATGCTTTCCTTAATGTCATCAGGCCAGTTAATATAGTTGCCAGAGATATTAAAATGTTGTTTTAATTTGTCTTTTGATTTTCTATAGATATCTTCGGGTATCTTTTTGTTGAATTTAGCATAATTGATATTTAACATGGGTACACTTATATCACCTAACCGGCTTCTACCCAAAATCTCATAATCTTTTACGGGAAACCCTTTAATCAAACTTCCATCTTTCAGAATAATGGTAGCATTTTCACCATCAAAAAAATATTCATCAATTTCTTCGATGAAGATTAAGGAAATCAGACCACTTGATTTTTGAATGGGGAGCACTTTTTGTTCAGCAAAAATTCCTGAAAGCGCATCACCCTGATAATTTAAACCATCATAAATCTCATTGCAAACCGAATTAAACGTATAGAAACTTACATCTGCTCCTTTAATATCCCGAATTTTTACTACAGCTGAATCATTAACAATAAAAGGTTTATTGGGTCTTTTAAGGTGTTTTAAATTTGAGGGTTGTTCATTAGTAACTGTTTTATCCTGTTTATTTTTCAAGATGAGAGGAATACAAACTGCCGTAATAATTGAAATAAATAATATGACCAATAATATTTTTTTCATGATTATTTCTATCTAAAATGAATTAAAATTATGCTCCGAAGATTTAAATAGTCTGATGAATAATTTCTCTGCTTTATTGACAGCAAGTTACAAAAATCTTTGAATTTGCAAACACGGAAAACTCGGCTTCTGGAGTTAATTCGAATAGTGCTGTTTTATAGATACAAGTCACAGACTTACGGCAGGAATACAGAAATTCTATTCAGATGTAAAAAAGAAATAAGTTATGGCAATCCATTCTTTTTTAACGCCTTTGGCATAACCTATGGTACCATGATGGCTGTCTTCAATAGTTCCGTCATCTTTAATATAACCTATTGTACCATGGTTGCTGTTTTCAACTCGCCCATCGCTTTTCAGGTAACCGATGGTTGCATGGTGGCTGTCTTCAATCCGGCCATCACTTTTAATATATCCAATTGTGCCATGGTTGCTGTTTTCGATGGTACCATCATCTTTTATATACTTTAAGGTTGCATGATGACTATTTTCCACTGTCCCGTTGCTTTTTACATAACCAATGTTGGCGTGGTTTTTCGATTCAAGCGTTTGTGCTTTGCAAATAGTCAGCCAACCCATAGCTGTAAGAATTAATAATAGCTTTTTCATTTTATTGGGATTTTCATTTGAGTTGATACATTTTATAAGATTGTTTTTCTGAATCCGTCTGAAAAATTACCAATTGATACACAAAAATTGTACCTGATATTTTAAAATAAAATTTTTGCTTATGAATCATTTGCCTCACTTAGTTCAAATTACTGAGAGTATTGTTTTTTCAGCAGAAATTATCCGGCTTTAGTCAATGTTGTTTTTACGAAAGTTGAAAGGCAATTTCTTTGATAGTTCTCAATGCTTCTTCCACGTGTTTTTTCTGAACATTTGTCTGGCTCGATTGAAGTCTCAAAGCATATTTTCCGTTTAGTTTGGTATGCGATAAATACATCTTGTCTGTTGCAATGATGGTATGCAGTAGTTTTTCATTAAGTATATTCAGCTCCTCATCAGTCATCGATTTATCCGGAACATAACGGAAACAGACCAGGCTGAACTTCACCGGAGCCAGCACTTCAAATTTACCGGTTTTCTCAATTTCCGAGGCAAAATACCTGGCAAATGATATGTGTGATCGCAGGATTTCCCTCATCTTCTCTGCTCCAAAACTTCTGAGAACAAACCACAGTTTCAGCGCACGAAATCTCCTTCCCAGTGGAACGCCCCAGTCGGAATAATCATTTACTTCACCGTCTGTTTTGGTTTTCAGGTATTCGGGTACCAACCGGAAGGTATTCACAAGTTTTTCCTTACTTTTCACAAAGTAGGCCGAACAATCAAAATTTGTAAACAGCCATTTGTGAGGATTAAAAACAAAGCTGTCTGCTTTTTCAATTCCATTAATCATCCATTGGTATTCAGGCAGAATAAGCGCTGAACCGGCGAATGCAGCATCAATATGTAACCAGAGTCCATTTTTGGATGAGATGTTTGCGATAGGTTCAAGTGGATCTATTGCTGTTGAACCGGTGGTACCTAATGCGGCAACTACGCATAGTGGTGTATAACCACTTGTTTTGTCTCTTTCAATCGCCTTTTCTAGTTCTTCGGGGACTATCGCTAATTCCTTATCGGTTTCAATCTTTACCAGGTTTTTGCTGCCTATACCGGCTATC
>CAZWGG010000564.1:0-4050 GCA_964633305.1 uncultured Bacteroidales bacterium | reverse complement strand
AGAATAATAATATTCTTCTTTAATATCCCCCTATCTGTTTTTATTTATTAAATTTGTAAACCCCTCAAGTCTTTTTTTATCGTAAAATGTTGATGGTAATAATTTTGAAAAACCTGTAATTGCATTTAGAGGAGTTCTTATTTCATGTGACATATTTGATAAAAAAGCAGTTTTTAGTTCGTCAGATCGTTTTGCTTCCAGGTATTTTTTCTGGTAACTGTTTTTTGAATAAGTACTGAATGCATAAATTATAATTAGCGAAATATAAATCCCTATATAAGTATCTATAATTCGCGTTGAATTACTTGTATAATCAGCTGTTATGCCTGGATATTTTAATTCAATCAGAAATAAAATAGAAACATTTACAAAAATTATTGCACTAATTGGCAATAACGCTTTTTTATTCCAAATAAAAATAAAAAAACAAAAAAGGATAATAAAAACACCTAAAACAGGCCCTTTTGAGCCATTGTTAAAATACCAGGCCGTGTTTATTAGAATAAAAGTAAATGCAGTAACAGTTATTCTAATTAAGTTAAAGCTCTTGTTTTTTTTTGAAAAAAAATAAAGTAACAGAAAAGCGAAGGATCCAAGGCCGGTAGTTAAAGGCACAATTATTGAGAGTTCAATAAATAAATTAAAAATAGTAGCCACTGCTAATATAACAGACAGAATAAAGCATGCATTGACAATAAGCTTTTTCTCAAAATTCGTGTCGGTATTATATGTCAATTCTCAATCAATTTTGTTCGGTAATTGTTAAAACTCCTTAAAAATTTTGTAACAAAAATCAACCAAATACCCTCATAGAAGAAGATTTTTTAAGAATAAAAAAAGTTACTTATATTAAGTTACAAAAAATTAATTAAATATGATAACCGGAATTAATTTGTAAATTAGTGTTTTTTTAGATTACCTTTCTTATTAACATTAATTATGAGATATTTAAATTGTTCGCTATTAGTACTAATGCTATTAAGTTGTAAAAATATCCAGGAAGAATTGCATGACTATCCAATTGATCCTGTGAACACTATCCATATTGAACTAACCGATAATTTTTGGTTACCTAAAATTAAGACCATTCAACATGTTACTATTCAATATGCATTTAATAAATGCAAGGATGAAGGCCGGTTAGAAAATTTTTTGGTAGCCGGTGGCAAACTTGAGGGTGAAACAAGGGGAGCTATGCCTTTTGATGATACAGATGTTTATAAAATTATAGAAGGGGCATCAAATACTTTGCTAAGTTCACCGGATAAAGACCTTGAGAATTACCTTGATACGGTAATCTCTATTATTAAGACCGGACAGGAAGATGATGGATATCTTACAACCTGGAGGACAATAAATCCGGATAATCCGCCGGCAAATTGGGTGAAACCCGGAAAAAGATGGGAACATTTAGAATCGAGTCATGAATTATATAATAGCGGACATTTGTTTGAAGCTGCATCTGTTCATTATCTTGCTACCGGAAAAAAAGATTTACTTGATGTTGCAATAAAAAATGCCGATTTACTTGTCGAAACATTCGGACCAGGCAAAAACCAGGCATTACCCGGGCATCAAATTGTTGAGACAGGTTTAATAAAACTATACAGGATTACTCAAAACAGAAAATATTTAAATCTTGCCAAATATTTTCTGGATCAGCGTGGAGACTCAACCTCTCATAAGCTTTACGGTTCTTATAGCCAAGACCATTTGCCTGTAACTGAACAACGTGAAGTAGTTGGTCATGCAGTGCGGGCAGTTTATATGTATGCCGGGATGACAGACATTGCGGCTATTTATAACGATCAGGAATATATAACTGCAATAAACAAGCTTTGGGAAAATATGGTATATAAAAAACTTTATATTACCGGGGGTATTGGTGCACGACATGAAGGAGAATCATTTGGCGACAATTATGAGCTGCCCAACCTCAGTGCATATAGTGAAACATGTGCAGCAATTGGCAGTGTTTACTGGAACCACAGAATGTTTTTGCTTACCGGTGATGCGAAATATTATGATATTATTGAACGAACATTGTACAATGCCTTGATAGCAGGCATTTCTTTAGATGGTGATGAGTTTTTTTATCCTAACCCGTTAGAATCCGACGGTAAGTATAAGTTTAACCATGGGAAGTGTACCCGGCAGCCCTGGTTTAATTGTTCTTGTTGTCCAACAAACTTAATTCGTTTTATCCCCTCCATTCCGGGCTTAATTTATACAACAAATGCAGACAGTTTATATATAAACCTTTATGCATCCAATAAAGCCGATATTGCTTTAGATGTTACTGATGTTGGTATTATACAACAAACTGAATATCCATGGAATGGAAGCATTTATATTACCGTAAATCCAAAAGAAACAAAAAAATTTACAGTAAAACTTCGTATTCCGGGTTGGGCTGGGAATCAGGCAGTTCCTGGAACATTATATACCTATCTTAATGAAAGTTCTGATGATGTGATTGTAAGGGTTAATGGAGAAGATAAAGAACAGGTATACCACAATGGTTTTTTAGATATTACAAGAAATTGGAAAAAGGGCGATAAAATTGAGATACAATTGCCTGTAGAAATAAAAAGAGTTATTACAAATGAAAAAGTCCGGGCGAACCATAACCTTGTTGCATTAGAATACGGACCAATAGTATATTGTGCCGAAGGAGTTGATAATAATGATCAACTAGAAAAAATAGTGTTGCCTGATGATGCAGAATTGAAAATCGAGAAAAGAAATGATTTGTTAAACGGAGTAAATATTATTACCTGTGAGGTAGCTGTTACAGACCCGGGAAGCAGTGCTACTGAAACTGCCCATAACTTGGTTTTAGTACCTTATTATTCATGGTCTAATAGGGGAGAAGGGACAATGAAAGTTTGGCTTCCGAGAAAATGAATTTACAAGAATCTATTTAGTGCCTGCCAGAAAACTCCTATTTTTTAAAGTCTTTGATAAGAAAGCGTCAAAGACAAGGCTTTCGAAGCATTGAAAATGAGGAGTTTACTGATTGTAAATGACTATTTTCAAGGCAAGAATAACGCAGTATTTGGCGTTTTCTTGCAAAGACTATTTAACGTTTTTTCATCTAAATCATAAATATCGAGTAACATAAGAAGATCAATGGTTTTAAACTTCCGGTCAATGGCCGGAAGGCTTCATACTTTTGTATGATATCGTAAATACATTCCCATTAATGGATGGATTTCTATGTTCTTGTTATCAACTGAATTATTTAGTACTCTTCGGCTTAATGCAGACAACATAAATTCACCAGCCGAATAAGACCCTTTTGCTTTGCGGGCCATTTCAAATGTTTGTACCCTGAATGTATAATAACTTTTATTTGTTCATTATTGTAGCCTTTTATTCACTTTTATATAAGTGACTTCTAAAAGCTTTATCAACAATTGGGTTTGCCAGAAATAATGGTAATCCAAGTTTTTCAATTGTAGCCTTACACGGATCCCATGAGTACATTTTGTGATTATTATATTGTTTCTTTACCATAGAATCAATTTGTTGCACGTATGCGAATCCTTCGTTTAATATTTCATCAATTTCCTTCTTATCGGTTAAAGGGGGAGTCCATGAAGTTAGTAATAGGTTATATTCCTTATTTGACCTAATATTGTTAAAAGATTCTATTAAATCAATATAATTATCATAATCTTGAAAGGTAAATCTCTTATCATTTTGATCAAAAAAGTAACCGGTTGATCAATCAAATATTATCTAGGAAAATATTTAGTTTTTATATAATGCTTATTTAATTCTTTCACAAGTTGCATTACCTCATTTTTTAATTCTTTCGGACTAACAATTTCAACTTTGTCACCATGCATGAGAATCCACCGGGCAATATATGGCATTGAATCAATCATAAAATACATTTCAACCTGGTTTCCTATATCTTTTTCATCTATCCAACCATAATAGTACTTTGGTTTTTCTACGTACTTTATTATTGACTTATCAAACCGCAGAATTATCGGATCAAGATCATTTAGCTGGAAGAGCCTTTCAAGGTATTCTTTAAGA
>CAZWGG010000563.1:0-4057 GCA_964633305.1 uncultured Bacteroidales bacterium | reverse complement strand
TATTTTCAAGGCAAGAATAACGCAGTATTTGGCGTTTTCTTGCAAAGACTAAATAAGAAAATTTTGAATTGCCAATTGAACAGTAATTCTGATTCATTTAAAAGAATGTTCAATTCGAATAATGCCTGGCAATATCTTCCTTACTCAGCCTTAAAAACCGTGCTGCGTTGTTATAAAGTATATCCCTCTTTTGATCTTCAGATAGAAATTCGGCAGTTTTTATGGCTTTTATGCCTACTTCAATTGTAGCGGGCCAATTCATCTGGTCTGAACCAAACATCACCCTTTTTCCAAAACCGGCTTCCACAATTCGTTTCAAATAAGCATGAAAGCTTGCACGGGGAATAACATAACAAATTAATCCAACATCAACATAAACCTGGGGATATGTCCATAAAAGGGCAAGCAAATCATCTATCATAGGCCATCCGGCATGCATAATATAAATCCGTAGTTTTGGGTGCCTTACCAGTGCTTCTTCCAAGACAAGTGGGCTGTGAAGCCTTGCACGGTATTTTTCAATGCCCGGGAGATAGGGAGAACCGGGAGGACCTGGCCCTATATGAATAGCCAGCGGAATATCCAATTCTTCAATAATCTTCAAATAAGGCTCAAAGAGGGAATCACTTGGTGATATACCATTGTACTGAATACCGACCTCACCAAATACTTTAAATTTTCCGCTTGATAGTAACTCCTTAACTTTTTCAGGAGTACGGTCAGTATTTGCAAAACTAAAGTCAAGTCCCGGAATAATCCTTTCTCCTCCAAGTTTTTTATAATCTTCAACATATTGGCCACATGTCATTGCGTAAATATTATGTTTTTCAAGTATTTCAAGGGTTTGTTCCATTAACTCTTTGTCAGTAGAAGTGCCCCATACTGCATTTTCACATTCAGGATTTTTGAGCCACACTGTGAATTGTTCCGTCCAATTTCCCGAAGGATCAAAATATGGCATTTCATCAGGGGGAGCACATATTGCGGTTGGAGGAGGTCCATTGCCGGAAGCAGTATTGGCATGCAGGTGCATGTCGATGATAGGTAACCTGTCATTATCTTTCTGTGAATGAACAGTTAGGAATATAAAAAATACCAAGGTAATAAATACTGTTTTTTTCATTTTTGTTTGATTTACTATTTTCAATTTAACTGACGATGGTATTCTAAAAATGATGCGTATAACCGGAAAAAATTGAAAACGTGAAAAACTATTCTACGCTTTATGATATGCCATCAGGAAGCGGATAATTGGGGGTATGTAACCAAAATTACTAATTAATTCTACTTTGACACATTAGAAAATTCCTTTAAATAAACACGGTTAATGATCCTTTGGCCGTATTGAGTACTTTAAGTTTTTTCCAATGACAGGCTTTCAGCCCTTTACAATACTCTGATACTATAAGGCTTTGTATAGTTGCTTGTAGTCGTTTTGGTTCACGTCCCCGCTGACTTTTTCTTGGAGGCAGGATCAGTTCCGGCTTTTCAAGATAAACCGGCTGTTCACTATGGATGTCAAGCATGTACACAAGCCCAAGATTGTCTATCTTACTCCCAAAATTGATATCATTGCCATAATACCCGTCTGCCCCGACAAAGTCAAATACAGTTCCCAATTCAATCTGTTCTATATTCCTTTGATGACTTACATGAAGTCCTCGGGTGTATTGTTGTGCTTTGTCAAAGAACTTTTTTGTCTTGTTTCTGAAAAAACATTGATAATCTAACAGATACTCTTCAAGCCTTTTATAGGCTGAGGATAGTGCTTTTCCATATTCTTTTGTATTTTTAACTTGTGTTGGACATGAACACAGGTTACGAAAAATTTGTTTTTCGATGCCCCTGAAAGGTTTATCTTTTCAGGGATTTTATTAACAATTTGTTAATCTGTCAAAGTAGAAATAGTATATGTTAATCTTTTCTGCTGCTTTTAAAAAGTCTTCTGAACCTTCGCCTTGTTTTTAATTCAAATACAAAAATAATGTGGTACATGACCGGGATAAAGACCAGGGTAAGAAAAGTGGCAAAAGTTAATCCGAAAATGATCGTCCAGGATAGTGGACCGAAAAACATCACATTTTCACCCCCGAAAAAAATATGGGGGCGCAACTGACTAAACAGGGTAATGAAATTGATGTTAAACCCGATGGCCAGGGGGATCAATCCGAGAATGGTTGACAGGGCTGTGAGAAATACAGGCGTGATCCTTATTTTTCCTGCCTGGATAATTGCCTCACGGGTTCGTAACCCGCGTTTTTTAAGAACTTCGGTAAACTCAACAAGTAAAATCCCGTTCCTGATAACAATGCCGCTGAGGGCCACAATGCCCATTCCTGTCATTATAATGGAAAAGGATATGTGGAAAATGGTAAATCCAAGCAATACGCCGATGATGCTGAAAAATATTTCAGACAGTATAATAATCGGCCTGGTAAGTGAATTAAACTGGGTAATCATTATAAACAATACCAGCAATATTGATATCAGCATAGCTACGTTCAAAAAATCCTGGGCTTCTTTCTGATCTTCCTGCTCTCCGGTCAGCTTTATTTCAATTGAAGAAGGCTTTTCAAAAGCCGGGATTGCTTTTCGTATTTCCTGGTTAATTTCATTTGATGTATATCCGCTCAGTACGTTGGAGGTTATTGTAACCACACGCTTTGCATTTAACCTCCTGATTCCTCCGTACGTATTATGATACTCTATGCTGGCAACGGATGATAGCGGTATTTCGCGCACCTTACCTGTATTCATATCGCGGAATGTAATATTGATATCAAGCAGCCGGTTAATATTCTCTCGTTGACTTTTTGTCAGCCTTACCTCAATAGGATATTGGTCTTCTCCTTCGCGGTATTTTGATGCTTCATTTCCAAAAATGGCTGTCCGGATAATACTTCCTGCCTGTGCAGAAGAAATCCCTTCATTATTGGCACGTATCCTGTCAATATTAATAAGAATCTCAGGTTTGTGATTTTCAAGGTCGGACTTAAATTCTTCCACTCCCGGAATATTTAATGAATCTAGGTAGTTCATAAATCTCTCCGAAGTGCTGTTCAGCTCCTTCAGGTCGTCACCGCTGACCTCAATATTGATCGGTTTACCTGTTGGCGGTCCCATCCTGTTTTTTTCAACAGATATTTCAGCCCCGGGAATATCGTTTACCGCATTGCGTATGGGATCCATATAATCGCTCGTATTAATTCCCTGACGTTCGGCATATTCGACAAAATTAATGCTTACCTTGGCCCTGTTAGGCGTTATAGTACCTGCGTCAAACAACTGGTCAGATGCCCCTAAAGCAACATTTGATATAATTGATTCAACCGCAGGGTTATTTTTCCCAAGAACGTTAACAACACGCTGCTCCACCATCCGTGTGACAGAATCGGTAACAGTGACATCTGTCCCGATGGGCATCTTTATGTAGACGTATATGTTGTTGGGTTCATTTTCAGGGAAAAACAATACTTTAGGCTTTGACAGGACAGTAACAATAACCGATACAAAAAACAGGCCCACCAGGCTGCCGAAAAGATAAAGCGGACGACGGCCTTTGAGTACACGGCGCAGTAATTTTTCATAACTGGCCATTCCGGCCGGTATTACATGTTGCTGAAAACGTGCAAAAAACCGGGCGCCAAACAACCTGTGTCCCATGTACGAAATGCCAATGAGAATTACCAGGTTTGCCAAACCGTGAAAAGAACTGAGATGGATAAGCAATCCGGCTGCTATTATTATTGCTGCTGCGGTGATTACTTTTTTCTTATCTGTTTTATCTGCCTCGTTATCCTTTCTCATAAACGTAACTGCAAATACGGGGTTTATTATATATGCCACAAAAAGCGAAGCAAACAGGGTTATAATAACGGTTATGGGAATGTAATACATGAACTTGCCCGTTACGCCCGGCCAGAATGCCAGCGGGAAAAAGGGAGCAAGAGTTGTCAGCGTTCCTGATAAGATAGGCACAAAAACTTCGCCTGCGGCTGATTTAGCTGCTTTTACAATACCCATATCCGACCGGTAGAAAATACGGTGTGTGTTTTCA
>CAZWGG010000562.1:0-4067 GCA_964633305.1 uncultured Bacteroidales bacterium | reverse complement strand
ACCGGTATATGTTCTATTAATTTCTGATATTTTCATGATTTCAAATTTTATGGAATAGTTTTTTAATTAATTCAATTTAAACACTATTGGTATGGTATAGCTAACTTTTACCGGTCTGTTTCTTTGTTTTCCGGGTTCCCATCTTGGAGAAGCTTTAAGTGCTTTTATCACTTCATTATCAAGAAGTGGATCAATGCCTCGTATAATTTCAACATTTTCAACATAACCTTCTTTATTCACAACAAAATTTGCGATTACTTTTCCTTGTAGTTCCATGCCGATTGCGTCCTGAGAATATTCAATATTTTTTAGTATATATTTTATAAAACTTAGAACATCTCCGTTCATAAACTTCGGTTTTTGTTCCACTTTTATAAATGGAATATTATCATCTTCTTCTTTTTCAGGCATATAATTTGAAAAATTAAATCCCTCTAAGGGGTCTATTTCCGGATTAACGTCAATTACCTGGCTGATGAAATCTTCGTTGTTATCCAATATTTTAAATTCAAATACTTCAGGTTTTACAGGAGGTGGAACTTCTTCTTTCCTGTATGTATTTCTCTGTGTTTCTTCCTCAAAAATATCATCGGGAGACTTAATTACTATTGCATTGTTTTTAGCATTTGATGTCCATTCAAATGCTGCCAATGCTATCCCCAATGAAAAAAGAAGACCTATTTGGAAAAACAACCATCGTTTGTTCTCCAAATTTGCTTTTTTTGATTTTTTTGGTTTCATAATAATCAGTTTTTATGATCAGTTAACATTTTTCAACCAAACAGCTTTTTTTTCGCAAAAGTATTTAGTTTCAATATAGATGCTGAAGTTTTTTAAATTCCATAAAACTTGAAATCATTTTTGAGATAAGTTGTATAAAAAACTTCATTTCAATGAAATAGGAACAAAATACATGCCAAAAATATTACCATACCGACGATAGGTTGCTCTGCTTGCGGCGAAATAGATATTTAAAAATTTTATAATTTTAACCGTATAGGAGTGTAATAAAATCCGATCAATTGTTTATCAAATTTAAAACCGGTAATAACAGGCATCATAATCAGCTAAGTGATGAAACGCTTGTTAACCGGTATAAACATAAAAAGGAAAATTCATCTATTGAAGAACTATTTAACCTGTATACACATCTTATTTACGGTGTTTGCCTGAAATATCTTAAAGATAGAGAACAAGCCAAAGATGCTGTAATGGAAATATTTAGAAGTATTGATCTTGTTATAGATAAAGAAATTGTCAGGGTTATTCAATCGTCCTCACCCTGGATTCCAGGTAAACAGTGTGGAAGAAAAGTAAATGTGAGTTTTAGCCTACCTATCATATTTCAACAAAAATAATTTTAGAAAGGCCCTTTTTTGCTTCGACTTTTCTTTTTGGGTTTTGTTTTATAGGTTTTCTTTTTTTTCGCTGGGGTATACTTTTTGTTAACTGGCAATTCATCCTTTTTTGGCATCATAAGGTTTCGCCTTTGTAACAAATGCTTTTCTCCACTGCAGCCGGATATGCCAACTACCAGAATTATTAATAAAAAGAATAATGTTTTTTGTATTGTTAAATTAAATTTCATAGCAACTCTTTTTTTTACATTTTCAATTTATCTTCAGCTCGTTGCTGAAAAGTATGCGATGTCTGTCCTTGTGTATTATACCCTTTATGTAAACTACCGACCATATACAATTTATATACTTTATACGGTGTATTTACCTTTTCGTTTTAGATAATTTAATTTTTTTAACCTGGCTGGAAAGATTTATCTACTATTACAATTTTCTCCGTAAATACAGCTTTAAAATTTTGCTATGTTGCCATATTTCTCTGTATTTTTATGCTATTATTTTCTGATTATAATCCTAAAAAATGAAAGCTGCTGTCATTGAAAAATACGGGACCATCACCTGGAAAGAAAAAGTTACTCCTGAAGTTAAAGACAATGAGGTATTAATAAAAATAACCCATGCCAGTATATGTGGAAGCGATCAGCATATATTCAAGGGAGAATTTCATCCAAGAACAAGACTTCCTTTAATTCCCGGGCATGAATTTTCCGGTATTATATCTGAAACAGGAAAAAATGTTAAAAATCTAAAACCCGGAGAACATGTTGCTGTTGACCCTATAATTTGGTGTGGAAAATGTGTGGCATGCCAGAGAGGACAATACCCTGCCTGTTCTTCATTAAAACTTGTAGGAATTGATTTAGACGGCGGTTTTGCAGAGTATATATCGGTAGATGAATCGATGTGTTATAAACTAAACCCAACAATACCTTTGAAAAATGGGGCACTGGTTGAATTATTGGCCATTGGATTCCATGCATCAAACAGGGCAGGAATCAAAAATAACGATACTATTGCCATTTGGGGGGCAGGAAAAGTAGGACAATGTATTTTGCAGGCTGCTTATACAAAAACAAAAAACTCAATATTTCTTATTGATGTATTGGAAAAAAGGCTTCAGCATGCCTGTAAGGGTTATCCTGATATTATTCCAATTAATAGCAGAAAAGAAGACCCTCTTGATAAAATTAAATATATCACTTCGGGCAGAGGTGTTGATATAGCATTTGAAGCAGTAGGACATGCAGTGGATATACATAAACGGTATCATCCGGTCAGAGGTTGTATTCAGGCTATCCGTGGTGCAGGAAAAGTTTGTGTACTCGGACTGGCAAATGAACCTACACCTTTGGTTATGAAAGAGCTGATTTGGAAAGAAGCACAACTAATTGCTTCAAGGGTCAGCCACGGTGAATTTAAACAGGTAATTGAGAATATGGAATCCGGAAAACTTAAACCTGAACTATTAATTACATCGGAAATTCCTATGAACAAGACACAAGAAGCCTTTAGACTATTGGAAGATGATATGGAAAACCAATTAAAAGTTATATTGAATATCTAACAAAAAAAGTAAATATTAATCTTAATAGAAATAAAATTTCATTTTTTTACCTATTTTTCTTTCTTTTAACTATTTTATTTACAAATAAATATAAAATTATTTAAAAATACGTTAATATTATTTATAAATAAGTTTGTATAACTTATTTTTAAGTTATATATTTGTATTGTTTAAGAAACAAAAAAGTAATCAAATGGTAACCCTGACAAAAGCAGAAGAAAAAATCATGCAAATACTATGGGATATGGAAAAGGCTTTTATTAAGGATATCCAGGACCATTTTCGATCTCCCAAACCACCTTATAATCCAATTTCAACAATTGTAAGGGTATTGGTAAAAAAAGATATTGTATCATACAAATCTTATGGAGGTGCATACCAGTATTATCCTCTAATTTCTAAAAAAGAATACAGCAAAAATCAATTGGGCAAGTTACTTAATGACTATTTCGGGAATTCCCTGAAAGAGGTTGTACATTTTTTTTCAGAGAAAAAGAATCTAGATACAAAAGAAGTGGAGGAAGTAATGCAATTATTGGATGAAATAAAAAAAACACAAACTACAAAAGAGAAAAACGGTAAACAGTAAAATAAAAGTTTTTAGGGTGAGAGTAACATATTGGCAACTCAAAAATTTTGTACTATGAGGATAATAATTTTGTTTTCAAATCTTGTTTTCCCGGTTAACTTCTAACATTTTTGATCATAATTGAATAAATATGTTCACTTTATAGAATAAAGAAGATGATGAAATTACTCATTTATTTATTAGAATCAGGGCTTTGTTTGGCAGCTTTATTTGGCATATACTGGATATTCCTGAGAAAAGATACCAACTTCAGGATGAACCGTTTCTATCTTATAGCTGCTTTTATTGTCTCTTTTACAATCCCTTTAGCAGGAATAACAATTAATTCTCAACTAATTTCAGAAAAAGACAATACGTATAACCGCTTAATTGAAATAAAGAGTTATTATGCCCGGCTTATTTCCCTCATTGATCCGGAATTCTGGCAGGAAAATAGAGAACAAACAGAACAAAATGAAAGTTTACCGGAAATGTCTTCAACTTATTCCATCTCAAATACAAAAAAAACTTATGAAATCAATGAAAAACAATAAATAGGCATAATCTTTTGAAATAC
>CAZWGG010000561.1:0-4078 GCA_964633305.1 uncultured Bacteroidales bacterium | reverse complement strand
GAGGGAAGGTTTTACTTCAAGGATATCCCTGTGGGCAACTATATAATAAAAACAAAAGAATTGGTATTCAAAGAAAAGAGTGTTTATCTGCTTACCGGTACTGTTGAAGGAGTATTAAGAGACGAGGACGGCAATATAATTGCCTGTAAAGAAGTGAAACTATATCAAAAAGGATCGGTAACACCTATAAAAAGTGCATTCACTAGCAGGAATGGCCAGTTCACATTCAAAGATGTAATGGCCGGGGAGTACTTTATTAAATATGCTAAACAGGAAATCAAACTAACTGAAAATGGCTGAAGAATATAAAGAATCGATTGAAATAGAAGTAAAAGCCGGGCAAACACTGGTACTGGATATTACGGCCAAGGAAGTGAAGAAAGGTGAGGAAAAGGATAAAAATAATGCTGATATTGAAGAAGGAAAAGTAAACATATATTTATTTAATCAAAAAAATGAGCCGGATAAATCTAATGATAAAATATTCCTGAATGATGGAAATACCGAACATGAACACCAGGTAATAGATGGATTAGCTTCAATCAATGATTTAGCAGAAGGGACTTATACGGTTTATTTGCAAAATAACGGTTCTCAAACTGATAGCATAAATACCGGGGAATTACTATTATTAGTTTATGATAAATTGAATGCGTTGAACCATTCAATTGTAAAGGGTATTCTAAAAGGTCAAACAGAAATACAAGTCGAAATTAGAGAAGGTATTGGTACAAAATCAGAAATAAATGAAGATACCTATGAATTATTGTTTGACCAGGAAAATATTGATTCAAATATCAACAAAGGGGAAATTAAAATAGTAATATATGATAAAGATCATAATTTGAATAATGCAATTGATAAAATTAGAGTTAAAAACCTGCAAAATGATTATGAAATACCGGTTTCATCAGGTGAAGGCAGTTCTTTAATCGAAGAAGGAACTTATGAATTCATGCTTTTATAAAATTTAATATTATTTAATTATTACTTAAATATGGCAACAGTAAAAATAAAAATAGCAAATGGTAAAAAAACCATTGCTCCGGTTATTGTTGATAATAATATAATTACTCATGTTGGAATACATCCTAGAAAAAATCCAATAGGATGGAGCCGGTTATACCAACATCTGTGGAAACAAGCCATAAAGTCATCGGGTTTTTCATCGGATGACGCTAACAATTTAGAAAAATGGGTACTTGCAAAGCTAGGTGTTTTTAAACCTTATTGTAACAGAATTAATCCTGATAATATCAATTATGAGGATGTAAAAGATATTTTGTCTAAATATGGGGATAATAAAATTGACCTATCAGATTTTATCCCTTTTGATCCAAACTTAAAACACGAGTCATTTACTGACATTGATTTTTATAATCATGATAAATACAAAGATTTTTTTGATAAACCTGGAGATATACCTACACTTGATGGAGGTTTTAAAGGCTGGTGGAAAATTGTAGATTCTGACTTTACATTTCAACCTGAAACACAAGATACCCAAAACGATAATCAGTCAGATACAAGTTCAGATAACCAGACCGGTGAAAGCAATACCGATCAAAATATTCAGGAAACAGATAGCGAAACTCAAAGCTATTACGGGGGTTATGAATTACAATATGGAGATAAAGATAGCGATAAAAAATGGGGTGGTGCCGTTAGAACGGAATCCGGATCTCATGTCGAAGATATGCAAAAGGACCTTGTACGCCTTGGTTATTGGGTAAGTGATCCAACCAGTGATAATGATTCTTATGGCATGAAAACTGATGGTATATTCCTTGACCTGACAAAAGGTGCTGTTTATCTTTTTCAAAGGGAACATGAGATAAGCCCTGCAAATGGTATTGTATCCAGTTCAACGGCTGGTAAAATAAAAGAAAAAGTTGCAGGTTTAACAACTAATCAGAAATATCAACGACCCAGTATTGTAATCACAGGAACGTATGCTGGTACATATTATGAACTTCCTCCTTCCTCAAATTTCATAAAAACCGAACCTTACTATGGATCATCTCCTACTTACAAATATTTAAGGGATACCTGGGGACAAAAGGCATTGGTTGACGCAATACCTAAAGCAGCTTCAGATTGGTTAGAGGCTGATTCTAATCATTCGAAAATTATGGTAGGAGATTTGAGTCAGGATGACGGTACTGGGGTTCCCTATTCAGGGGGGGTTCATCATGGTTATGGACAAGGTGCTGATATTCAAAATGATCCTTATTGTGATATTAAGAGTAACGAATTTAATAAAGAAAAAGCAGTTGAGTTGGCCCGGATTTTTAAAAATAATGGAGTTAAGCATATATTATTTTATTGTAAGTATGTTAAAGATCAATTGGAAGATGGATTTATTATTGATTATGAGGGGCATGACAACCATTTTCATTTGGCAGTCAATCCATTTACCAACAGTATTCGAGGACATTTATGTGAAAATTGCGAACAAAAGGTCACAAAAACGGCTGAGGCAGAAAGGCAGGCTCTTGATGATGAATGGAAGAAATTGACTGATTCCTGGAATGAAGATCAGAAAAATAATTATCCCAGTCAAGAAGATAAAGATAGCTACACAAAAGCGCATTCCTTAAAATGTTTCTATGAAGACAGACAATAGACGTTAATTTTGTGTATTAAATGAACAATGTAACATTCAAAATATCAAGCAATTCAAATATTAACCTATTTTATAAAAATGATGGATCGAAAATAACACATATTGGTATAAATAATATTGAACCAGTCGGTTACAGCAGACTATATAACCACCAATGGAGGCAGGGAAAAAATGAATTAACTGTTCCTGCAAACCAAATAGTTACCAAACAAAATGATATTGAAAACTGGGTAATCCAATCGCTTAAAACTATACAAGCTTACGATTCGCGAATTAACCCAAATAATATTTCCTATAAAGATGCTATTCTGATATTGATTAAAGCAGGCAAGGTAAATCCCGATAAGTTGGTTGACTTTGTTAAAAATCAATCTCTTCCTGACAAAAATGATAATTGGTTCTATAATCATGAATCAAAGTACGGGACTTTTTTTCCGAAACCTGAAGAAATAAAAACACTGAATGGGGGATTTAAAGGTTGGTGGAAGAAAGTTGAAGACATTGGACATTTTGAACAGGAATTAAAACTTTCAATAAAAGAAAGCCAATCTACAACAGAAACTGATACTTCTGATGCAGAAACCAAACCGGTTGACAAAACCTATAAAACCGGTATTGCCCGGCAGTGGGAGTCGTAGGATTACAGTAAAATCCGGTACTCGTATGCCTTCAGGAACAATCCGGTTGCCGAGGGATCCCTGATCCCTCTTGTTATAGAAGCAAATCCGAAAACAAGGACTGACAAATCAGGTTACAGTGCAGCAAAGGTTAAAGTACTTGATAAATTTTTGGAACGTTATTTAGACCATGGAATTATAAATGTTGAAATCAAAACAAGAAAATGGTATTTGGTTCAATTAATAGAAGCAGATGACCCATTTTCAATTGGGGAAAGGGGATGGATGGTTGGAGATGCCGTTGAATGTGGCGTTTCATGGGAACAATTTGTAAATCTTGTGAAAGAGTGGGAGCAGCCAATTTCTCAGGGAATTTCATTAAGAGACCGGATCAAAAAAATAAGGCGGTTATCGCATAAAAAAGATTTACCGTTTGATTCTGTAATAGGGGCACCATTGGATAGTAATGACAAATACATAAATGATATCACTGAAAATATAGAAAAATGGCAACTTTTTAAAGACGTTACAAAAGTCCATATAAATGGATTTAAGCGGGCAAATGATCTTGATATCCATCATTTGTTGGTAGGAATGGATGTACTTAACGAGAATTATAATCAAAGTACTACTTTTACATACATGGCCTTGAGTACGGTTCCTTTTGATTTCGATATTCATAATAATTATGCAGCATGTACCTGGGCAGGTGACTTAGGATCAGCTGCAGCTGAACACCATTTAAAATATAAGTTTGACAGGATTGAAGAAAGATATAAAAATAAATATGAAGAGACTAAATATTTTGATTTTTTTTGAAAAAGCAAAATCTGTC
>CAZWGG010000560.1:0-4089 GCA_964633305.1 uncultured Bacteroidales bacterium | reverse complement strand
CCCCTTGTTTATGGAGCAGGTGTTAAAGCCAATATGCTCAGTATGATAAAACTTGTTGAGAGGTTTTCTGTTTTGCCATTTGGTAAGATAAATAATAAACGTAGCTTTACTGCTGTTGAAAACCTGGTAGGATATATTGACCATATCATTGAAAAAAAAGTTTCGGGTGTTTTTATTGCCATGGATGAAAAGCCACTTTCAACTACTGATTTAGCAAAACTAATTGCTAAATATCTTAATAAAAGAATATATCTGATTCATATCCCCAACCTCTTGATTAAACTAGGTAGGATTTTTTTTTCCGGTATTTTAGACCGTTTGTACGGATCATTTGAACTGGACAATACTCAAACTAAGAAGGTGTTAGATTTTAAGCCGGGTGTTTCATCTGAAGAGGGGATAAGGAAAATGGTGGAGGCTTACAGGGAGATAAGGGATAGGGAAATAAGGGTATAAGGATGTTTAAATTTATGAATTTACCCATAGATACATTTTTGTAAGTCACGGTAACACTTTATCTTTTTTGTTGCCTCCTTATACCACTTTTCCCTTTATTCCTTATACCCTATATCTCATCCCTCACCCAATTTTCATTTAAATAAAGTATCTTTGTATTACATAACAATATTAAATTCGCATTATGATAGGAAGAAAGCAAATAAATGATATTGTTAACAGGATTGCAGATAATTACAAGCCTGAAAAGATTATTTTGTTTGGTTCATACGCTCGCGGTAATTACAATGAAGATAGTGATTTAGATTTTATCCTAATAAAAAATACTAGCACACCTAAGCATAAAAGAGGGCTTGAGGTTCGTAGACTATTTTATGGATTGCCAATACCAATGGATTTTAAGATATATACAACTTCTGAGTTTGTAAATGAATTATCAAATCAGTACTCATTTTTAAGTTCAGCGATTAAAGATAGTAAAATACTTTATGAGCGTAAAGATTGATATTGTAAAGCAGTGGATTGAAAAGGGTGACCATGATTTAGGCACAGCCCAGGTAACATATCTTTATCTTCCTCAATATCGAGATACAATAGCATTTCATTGCCAACAAGCAGCAGAGAAGTATTTAAAAGGATACTTGATATACCTTGATATACCTTGATATTCCTTATCAGAGAAAACATTCGTTGAATTACTTGTTAGGATTAATTTCTACAAAAATTGAGATTACAGATGAAGTTTATGATAATGCCTCTATTCTTGAAGATTTTGCAGTTGAAATAAGGTATCCCGATACAACTATAGACCTCTCAGATGAGGACATACAACAAGCCTTTGAGATTTCTAAAATGTTTAGAAAGTATGTTCTATCCCTTATGAATATTACGATTGATTATAAAGATGTAAAAAAAGAATAAATTTTTACATCGCATTTAACTATTCGTAATGATAATTCCCATTCTTCCAAAAAAAGAAAAGTATAATCTTAGTTATATTCTCTTGAGACTTATGAAAAGGGTGCTGACCTGATTGAGAATGCCAAAGTAATTTCAAACGGCTATATCAATTTTGTGGCAAAGAAAGTTGAAAGGCATAAGGTAGCCTCTAAAATTTAAGAATCAGTTAATTAGGTAGTTACGGTTAATTCTATTATCTTCAAAGGCGGATAAAATATAAAGAATATATGGCTCAGAAATATAAAGAGATTGGAACACGGGGTTTGTTTGGCGAAGAATTCAGGCTGCAAAAACTTAGTAATCAAGGAGATACTTTAGAACGGTTAAATAAGGTAATAAAATGGGATTTGTTTGAAGCCATTTTATCAAAGACAGAAAACATAGAAAAGAAGAGCAATGCCGGGGCAAAACCCTACCCACCAATTTTAATGTTCAAGATATTGATACTGCAAAGATATTACAACTTGAGCGATGGCCAAATAGAATACCAAATATTGGACAGGCTCAGTTTTTGTCGTTTTCCTGGGCTAACACTGAATGACCGTGTTCCTGATGAAAAGACCGTATGGGACTTTAGGGAACGTTTAACGGAACTTGAATTGGAAAAGGAACTTTTCGAAACGTTCAACAGCAAATTGGAAGAAAATGATCTTATTGCCCACGAGGGGAAAATTATAGATGCAAGTTTTGTGGAAGTGCCACGCCAACGCAATTCCAGAGATGATAATAAACATATTAAGGAAACAAGTACAGCGCCAGGTTCATGGGACGGAACCCCTAACAAAAAACGGCAAAAAGACGTAGATGCCCGGTGGACAAAGAAAAACAACGAGAGCCATTATGGATACAAAGACCACGCAAAGGTAGATAACAAACGTAAATTCATTGACAAATATGCAGTTACAGATGCCTCTGTACATGACTCTCAAACTTTGGATGAATTGTTGGACGAAAAAACAGACAAGGGCAAAGATTTATGGGCTGATAGTGCCTGCACAGGTGAAAAGCAAGACGAAACCATCGATAAATATAAAATGAACAATAAAGTATGCGAAAAAGGAACACGAAATAACCCGCTAACAGAAGAACAAAAGGCAAACAACAAGGAAAAATCTAAAACCAGGTCAAGGGTTGAGCATGTATTTGGTTTTATTGAAGCGAGCATGAACAAGTTCAAATTGAACTGCATAGGAATAAAGCGGGCATCATCAGCTATTGGACTCATAAACTTGACATATAACCTGTTCAGATATGAACAATTAGTAAGGTTACATGGGATAACTATGTCAAATTTTTAACAGAAAAAATCATATGGTATTGATATACAATTAATATATTCATCAAATGAAATCTTTCTTATCATTACTGGTAATTGTATTTACTATGCTACCAATTCAAAAGTCTGTCAGTCAAATAAATATTCCGGATAAAAACTGTGATCCCATTTTATTAAAGAAATTAACCCGGAAAGCCATAGAGTATAACGAAAAGTTTAAATACGACAGTGCTGCCGTTTTCTCAAAAAAAGCAGCGAATTGTTACGAATTATCAAAAGATTGGTACAATTCGGCTAAAAATTTCAGGTTAGCTTCTGAAAATTACATAGCCGGTGCGAAGTATGATTCTGCAAAGAAATATGCTGATAGGGCACTTGAAATTGCTTATACACACTTCAATAAAAATAACAAAAATGAAATGTTTGAAAAAGCAGATGTTTTATTAACCTTGGCTGATATTAATAAAAAGGAAGGTAAATACAAAGAAGAACTTAACTACAGTAAAAAGGCATTGGAATTAACAGAAAAAACTGACAGCACAGACAGTTTACGAATAGCTAATGCTTGGAATAAAATAGGCATTGCCTATGCTTATTTGGGAAATAACGATAGTGCTTTGCAATTTTGTAAAAATGCCCTGAATTTAAAGATAAAAATTTTAGGAAATGAACATACAAATATTGTTGCTACTTTAAACAATATTGGAATAGTATATCAAATTAAAGGAAAATATGACATGGCATTGGAATATTTTCAAAAGGCGCTGAAAATAAATATCAATGCCCTGAAGGAAGAGTATCCACAAACTGCTGACAATTATGAATATATTGGTATAATATATGATTGGAAAGGCGAATATGATAAGGCGTTGGAATACTATAATAAAGCGCTAAAAATGCGTATTAAATTTCTGGGGGAACAACATCCGGATGCTGCCCATAGCTATAATAATATTGGAGTAATACATACTCATAAAGCAGAATATAACAAGGCTTTACAATATTTTCAAAACGGTTTAAAAATATATCTTGCTACTCTGGGTGAGCAACACTCTTGGGTTGCAAATAATTATAATAATATTGGATTAATATATTATTGGAAAGGCGAATATGATAAGGCGTTGGAATATTTTCAAAAGGCACTCAAAATACGTAATAGTGTATTGGATAAAAAATACGCAGATATCGCTAATAGTTACAACAATATCGGTGTAACATATGATAGTAAGGGAGAATATGGTAAGGCGTTGGAATACTATAATAAAGCGCTAAAAATGCGTATTGAATTTCTTGGAGAACAACATCCGGATGTTGCTACCAGTTATGAAAATATTGGAATAATATATGGATCTAAAAGAGAATTTGACAAGGCATTAGAATATTTTCAAAAATCGTTA
>CAZWGG010000559.1:0-4107 GCA_964633305.1 uncultured Bacteroidales bacterium | reverse complement strand
TGAGAATGGAAAATGTCCGATCCTACCAATTGAATGTCGTGTCTTTCCCTGTACAGAAAATAGAGGAATTAAATTTTGCTTTGAATGTTCAGATTTTCCTTGCGATTATTTACATCCATATGCTGATAAAGCAAGTGAAGTACCACACAATACGAAAGTTTTTAACCTGTGTTTGATTAAGAAGATGGGATTGGAATCATGGGCAAAAGATAAAGCCAGGAGTGTTAACGATGAATATTTTTCAGGTAATTGGAAACTATAAGATAAATAAGTTGACAACAAAGGATAAAAATACACTAGCCTTAACAGGCGAGGTGGTCAAAAAACATTTGAGTATTACGTCGAGTAAACCGACGGTTTAACCCTGACAGAGTTTTCTTAGAAAAGAGACACCTTTATAAAGATTTTACGTCATTTTATAAGCCAACTCTGTCAGGGTTTGCGATGCTGTTTTATTTGAAAATTTATGCCTCTATAAGCAACATATAGCTAAATTGTATACAATTTATATGAAAGCACTACGGCACATTAATAAAATTTTTGGAATTGTTTTTGATTTCGGTAAGACAACAAAAACTACAGAGCAATACAAAGACAAAGAACTTTCAATTAAAGAATTAAAAATTTATGAGAGAGCATTTCCAATTTTTTTGAAACTATTTATTGTATTAATAGGAATTACATTTTTACTGTTTTTTTCAGATCTGAGAGAAAATATCATTGAAAAAAATATGATGGAAATTGTTTTGGTTGCACTTATAGTAATAATACTGGTATCAATTGCCAGTGTTCAAATATCTAAGGTAATAAATTTAAAAAGACCAATTATAATAATTAATAAAACAGGAATATTATTAAGAAATAAAAGAGAGTTTAAGTGGAAAAATATTGATAATACATTGATTGATACTGTATCGGAAGATGGAAGGAGATATGATATACTAGTAATAGAAACTCGTGATAACAGATTTAAGTATAAGATTGATAATTTATCAATAGACAGATTAACATTAGAAGATTTGATCGAAAAACTTAAAAAAAGCAATGCATATTATTGATAGTGATGATATGATAACTGATGAACTGGTATTATCAAATTTTAGTATCTAATTTGGCTTTCTCTCATTTTCAGGAATGATGATGCTTCCTTTTCAAATCCGATATTTGCAATTGCAATTCCTTCATCATCTTAAATAAACTCTCTTCAGTGGTAAAATCAGTATTTACCTCATTGCTGATGAAACTCACAAACCTCCACATTTCCATTATCTCCATTACAGGAAGCTCGTAAGGGTTATAAGCAGGGTTCAAAGAACTTAACTTCAAAGTACCCTTTTCCGTAATGTGATTTTCAACCTTTTTAAAAACAATCCCTTCTTCACGGGTCACAATTACATACAATTCTCCATTTTTAGCCCGGTCGAAATCTTCTAAATATTCACATACAACCCAGGCATTTTCGGGGATTGGGAGCATAGAATCCCCATCGACCTGGAAGGCACGAAGTTTTTTATCATTTGATAAAAACGGCAGTTGAAAAGCAGGTAATTTACTAATGTATTCGGGGTCACTGTATCCCGCGGTATATCCTGCTTTTACCTTTTGAGAAACACATTCGATATTATTTTCATTATTATTATCAACCGTAATTGCTATCACCCTTAGTTTTGTCCCCTTAACAAAAACATCAAAACCATTCTCCAGGTCCGCTAACTGACTCCCTGATAATGAGGGTAAATCAACATTAACCAGCGTATCTATTGCAATTTTAAAATATTTTGAAAATGCCTGTAAATGTGATACCGAAGGTTGGCTGATCTGATTCTCCAAGGCATTTATTGTTGTACGCTTTAATCCGAGAGAAACAGCAACATCTTCCTGTGTTCTTTTCTTTTTTTTTCTCAGGAATTTAATATTTGAACTGAAGTAATTCATTTGTTTATTTTTTAATTTAAGCCGGTCAGGCCCGCCTTTCAAAGTACTTTGTATGGAGGGCGGGTGGAACATATCATGGACGTTTCATCAAAATATTTTTGACAAATATATAAAAATGATTATATTTTTACCAAAAAAATGATAAGAATATTATCAAATTGGGTGAGATATGGAAAGGAGGATAGTACACCTGGATTTAGACTGTTTCTTTGTGTCTGTTGAACGGCTTCTAAATTCCGGGTTAAACGGAAAACCCATAATCATTGGGGGAACATCTGACAGAGGGGTTGTGGCAAGTTGTAGTTATGAAACAAGGAAGTATGGCGTTAGGTCAGCAATGCCAATGAAATTAGCCCGGATACTTTGCAAAGATGCAATTGTAATACGTGGCGACATGGAGCAATACAGTATATATTCGAATCGTGTAACCGATGTGATTGCTGAAAAAGTACCGTTATATGAAAAAGCATCTATCGACGAACATTATCTTGATATTTCAGGAATGGACAAGTATTTCGGATGCCTGAAATGGACAAAAGAACTTCGAAAGTCGATTACAAAAAACACGGGACTTCCTGTTTCTTTTGGATTATCTATAAACAAAACAGTAGCAAAGATTGCAACCGGAGAGGCTAAACCAAATGGTGAGCTGGAAGTCCATGAAAAACAAGTCAGTCCCTTTTTGTATCCTCTGCCTATTGGTAAAATGCCAATGGTAGGCGATAAAACAAATACCTTACTACGGTCAATGGGAATTGACACGATTGGACTTTTGGGTGCATTACCTGTGAAAATGATGGAAAAGCTATTGGGCAAAAACGGTATTGATATTTGGAAAAAAGCAAATGGCATTGATTTAGACCCCGTTAAGCCTTATGTCGAACAAAAGTCTATTAGCACTGAAAGAACATTTGAAAAGGATACGACAGACCTGGATTTTATTCATGCTACCCTTATTAAAATGATAAGCGAACTCGGATATGAATTGCGAAAGAGTAATAAGCTAACATCTTGTATTACTGTAAAAATACGTTATTCTAACTTTGATACCCATTCCAAACAAAAACGTGTTCCTTATACTTCTTTAGACTGTGATATTCTTTCCATTGCCAGAGAGTTATTTACCCAATTACACACCAGGAGAATGCTAATTAGGCTTATCGGTATCCGGTTAAGCCATTTAGTATATGGTGTATTTCAAACACGGTTATTTGATAATTCAGCAAAAATGGCACGCCTCTATTTGGCTTGTGACAAAATAAAAAACAGGTATGGATGTAGTGCAATTGGTATGGCAGTTACAATGTAAAAATTTGTACGATGTATTTGAATTGTCACTCATATTATAGTTTAAGATATGGAACCATGAGCATTGAAGAGTTGGTTGCACATGCCAAGATGCTTAACCTGGAGACATTGGTGCTGACAGATATAAATACTTCAATGGGGGTAATGGATTTTATTAAGGAATGTAATGAACACGATATTCAGCCTGTTGCAGGAATTGAATTTAGCAGTGATGGTTTTCGATGGACTGGCATTGCAAAAAACAATGCAGGTTTTTCAGAAATGAATGAATACCTCACTGAAAATAATATCAATAAAACGCCTTTACAGAAATTTGCCCCTGATTTTGCAAATACGTATGTTGTTTATCCGTTTGGGACAAAGAGAAGCCATGAACTGAAAGAAAACGAATTTATTGGGGTACAGCCCAATGAGATTGGTAAATTGGTACATTCAGAATTACTAAACGTTTCTTCCAAATTGCTTGTTTGGTATCCTGTTACTTTCCAGGACGACTTTTATTATTATGTTCACAAAAACTTGAGGGCTATTGATAAAAATACCCTGTTGGATAACCTTCATAATAAAGATATAGCCTCGAGCTTCGAAAGGTTTGTCCCTGTTGATAGGGTTGTTCAAATTTACCGGTTGTTTCCCCAGCTTATGAAAAACACCGAGAAATTGCTTTCCGGATGTCGTATTGGTTTTGATTTTAAAACGATAAAAAACAAACAAACATTTACAGGCAGCAGGTATGATGATAAACTCCTGCTTGAAAAGCTTTCATTTGAGGGCTTTAAATATCGTTATAAACATGATAATGTAAAAGCGAGGGAAAGGTTAACTCATGAATTGGAGGTAATCAATAAATTGGGTTTTTCAGCA
>CAZWGG010000558.1:0-4117 GCA_964633305.1 uncultured Bacteroidales bacterium | reverse complement strand
TTTTCAAGGCAAGAATAACGCAGTATTTGGCGTTTTCTTGCAAAGACTAATTAACTTTTATTAACGTAAAAATTATAAATATTCTTGTTATCTTACTGCAGTGATATGATACTTTCAATATTAGAAATAAGACTTAAACAATGTCTCCGGTTGGCAAAAGAAATAGGAGTCTTCAGGGGATTTTTTCTCCTAACAATATTATCATTTTTATCGGTTGTTATATTCAAAATTGTTTCACAGCGTGAAAATACTTATATCACAGGATTAGTATTTGCTTTGTTTATTTTATTAATTCACATTAGCCGAAAAGACAAACATTTTTTATATTCACATTTCAACACAGGTTATTTGATATATTTATCTGAATACCTGGCAATTTCAATTCCTTTATTAATTATTCTGGCACTTGCTAAAAATATTGCAGGCATTTTACTTATTGCCGCAATCGTAACTGTCATTTCACGTATTAATTTGAATTTAGGACTACAAACCTTGTTTAATATTCCTGGGTTTTTAATAAATCCGGTTAGCAAAAAAGTAAACATGGGCATATCGCTTTGGGTTCCTATTCGAAATCCTTATGCTTTTGAATGGATAAGTGGAGTTCGAAGAAATTTTTTACTGATTTTTTTTCTATATATACTTTTATTAGGATTTTCTTTTAAAGGTTATGTAGCTCCTATTGGAATGATTGTTTTATCCATATTTATTTCAGGTTTCTTTTTTTATGGAGAACCCAGGGAATTTATCGAAATTTTTGCTGCTTCCGGTAAAAATTTTTTGCTGAAAAAGATCGTTGTAAATATAAAGTTACTCGTTGTATTTTTATTGCCCATGATAATTATTGCCATGATTTTTCAGCCCGAAAGATGGTATTTTTTACTTGGCGCTTTGCTGATTTGTTCTCTCATACAGGTTTTATCTATACTATTTAAATATGGATTGTTCAGCGAAAACAAGGATTTAAGTTATAATAGCTTAATTGTTTTTCTGAACATTTTTTGCCTGGTTTTTCCGGTTCTATGGCCACTGCCCGTTTTAATGGGGATAAAATACTATTTCAAAGCACTTGATAATCTGAAAATCTATTTTGATGATAAAAGTTGATAATTTAACGGTAAAATATGGGAATAAAATTGTATTAGAAGGTTTAAATCTAGAAATTAAATCTTCATCTATTCATGGACTAGTGGGTTTGAATGGTGCCGGTAAGACAACATTACTTAATACAATTTACGGAATTAAAAAAATGGTAAAAGGTAAGATTACCTATTTGGGAGATAAGATTAAAAGAGATAAAATAGCATATCTTGAAACCATAAACTATTTTTATCCAAGAATTACAGGAAAGGAATACCTTACATTTTTTAAGACACAAAATCCAGCTTTCAATATTGAGGAGTGGAATAAATTATTTGAATTGCCGCTAAACAATCTTATTGACAGTTATTCTTCAGGGATGAAGAAAAAACTTGCATTTATAGGTATAATGTGCCTTAACAGGCCAGTAGTAATTCTTGATGAACCATTTAATGGTGTTGATTTGGAAACAGTTCAAAAAATAAAATCAATATTGTTGCATTTAACAAATCAAAATAAAATAATTCTTGTTACATCGCATATCCTGGAATCATTAATAAACATTTGTGATGCTATCAGCTACCTGAATAATAAAAATATTCAGTTTACAAAATCAAAAACAGGCTTTAGTCAAATTGAAAAAGAAATATTTGCATTACACCAGGACAAGATTGATAATCAAGTAAAATATTTACTTGGAACCACAAATAATTAAAACAGGTTTAGCTGATTTATTGGTTTTTCAAAATCCAATAACCACTTTTTTCTTTGTAATCCGCCTGCATAGCCTATTAACTTACTATTGGTTCCAATTACCCTGTGGCAGGGTATAATTATTGGAATCTTGTTCTTCCCATTTGCATTACCAACTGCTCTTACATATTTCTCATCACCCAGTCTTTCTGCTATATCAATATAGCTACATGTTTTTCCATAGGGAATCAGAAGCAGTTGGTTCCATACTTTTAACTGGAATGGAGTTCCTTGTATGTCAAGCTTTACCGAAAATGTTTGTCTTTTCTTGTTGAAGTACTCATCCAATTGGTTGACACAATCTTTCAAACATTCCGGGATAGATAAATATTCTTGTGCATTTTTAACATAATTTAGTGATATGATACCATTATCACTGCCATTTATTTCAATTGTCCCAATCGGAGACGTATAATAACAACTATATAATTCTTTCATTTTTGATAAAGAGTAAACTAATTTGTCTTATTCATAAAATTATACTTCTATTTGTGCTTAGGCAGTCGAGCCCGGTTCTTCTTCCATTGTAAGTATTATGGTGCAGGCACCGGTTACATTCAGTTTTTGGAATTTGTAAATTCTTACTAAAGATAAGAATAATTACATTCACAAATTTAACAAAACATATATCTTTGTTGTTCATATTATTCGTACACATGAAAGACGAAATACATCAACTGCTAAATATTGAAGCTGAAGCTATTAAAAATATTCCGGTTAGCGATAGCTTTACGGATGCATTGGAATTAATTTACCAGTCGGTTCATTTAAACAAAGGTAAATTAGTAGCCAGTGGAATGGGGAAAGCCGGCCAAATTGCCATTAACATGGCTACAACTTTTAGTTCAACAGGTACTCCTGCAGTTTTTTTGCACCCTAGCGACGCCCAGCATGGCGATTTGGGTATTATACAGGAAAACGATATTTTACTTGTAATTTCAAATTCGGGAAAGACTCGCGAAATTATTGAGCTTGTAAGCCTGGCAAAAAATCTAATAAATTCAATTCCAATTGTTTTGATAACAGGAAATGCAGAAAATCCTCTCAGTAAGTCTACCAATGTCACTATTTTTACGGGAAATCCTCATGAGGTTTGTCCGTTTGGACTTACCCCTACAACCTCAACAACAACAATGACTGTTATTGGAGATATACTAGTAGTTATGATGATGAAGAAAATTAATTTTACTATAGAAGAATACGCCAAAAGACATCATGGAGGATATTTAGGTTATAAATCGAGAAATTCAAAAACAAAATTGTAGAAGATGGCCTTTAATTGGAAAGAGCTCCAAAATGAATCAGATATTCGTGGAATAGCAATTAAAGGCGTTTCGGGAGAGGATATTAACCTTTCAGACCATGTGGTTTATACTCTTGGTTGTTCATTTGCACAATGGCTTATTGAACAAAGTTCTCATAACAATAAAAAAAAGCTTGTATCGGTAGGGATGGACTCAAGGCTTTCTGGTCCGGCGCTGAAAAATGCAGTAATAAGCGGACTAAGAGAAAATGGGTGCAATGTGCTTGATTTTGGATTGGCAACCACTCCTGCTATGTTTATGTCAACTAAATTTCCGGCCACACAATGTGACGGTGCAATTATGCTCACTGCAAGTCACTTACCATATAATCGTAATGGATTAAAATTTTTTACTGTAAATGGAGGAGTTGAAAAACAAGATATTATAAAAATTTTAGATATTGCTGAAAATGGTAAATTTAAGAAGACACCCGAAAAAGGTACAGTAACCAAATTCGACTTTCTTTCCGGTTATGCAAAACATATTATTGACCTAATACGACAAAAATCGAATACTACCAAAGATAAAACCAAACCATTATCCGGACTTAAGATACTAGTTGATGCAGGAAACGGATCAGGAGGCTTTTTTACAGGGAAAATTCTTGAGCCACTTGGCGCAGATACAACCGGAAGCCTCTTTCTTGAGCCGGACGGCAAGTTTCCAAATCATATCCCTAATCCGGAAGATAAAGATGCATTAATAGCCATTCAAAGAGCTGTAGTAAAAAACAATGCCGACTTGGGGATTATTTTCGATACTGATGTTGACCGGGCTGCTATAGTTGACCGCAAAGGAAAAGCCATCAACCGTAACCGCTTAATCGCCCTTATTTCAACCATTATACTTGATGAACATCCGGGAAGTTATGTTGTAACTGATTCTGTAACTTCAGATGGCTTAACAGAATTTATTCAAAAAAAATTAAAAGGATATCATCATCGTTTTAAACGCGGTTATAAAAACGTCATCAATGAAGC
>CAZWGG010000557.1:0-4122 GCA_964633305.1 uncultured Bacteroidales bacterium | reverse complement strand
TGCTCCATATCTACTAAACACCAAGTTTTTCCATTTTTCTGATTTTCAGATATATACCTGAAAATATCTTCCTTTGATGATAACCCTAATAAATCAAGAGCTGAGTTACTTAAAAAAATAAGATTATCGTGATAAACCCTTTCTTTTAGTTCTCCTAATTTCCGTTCAGAAATATCCCGAGAATTAACAACTATACCATTTATCGCCTTGTTTTTTAGCTGGTTAGAAAAAATGCTTTCAATATATATCCATCTTTTATTTTTATGCAGGCCCCTATATTCCTTTTTTATCTGTTTCCCGGGACTAGCTATTACTTTTTGAAATAATTCTCTAAAATTATCAAGGTCATCAGGGTGGATGATATCAAAAATAGGTTTACCAAGCAATTCTTCACTAGTAAAATCAGATATTTTATTTTTCGGAGAGCTTTCAAATATTATGTTTCCATCTTTATCGAGAATTGAAATTGCATCCGAGGAGTTTTGAAGCAAAGCACTAAAGTGTTCTTCTCTTTGCTTTACTTTTTCTTCCATACTTTTTCTTTCTGATATATCTCTTGAAATACCGGTAATTCCTATTAATTTTCCTTCCTCATTAAATATTGGTGTTTTAAAAGTCTCAATCCATCTTTTCCCTGTTGAGAATTCTTCAATTTCTTCAATTAATTGTCGTTTCCCACTCTTCATGACTTCATTATCATTCAATTGATATTTTTCTGCTAACTCCTTGTGACAAATATCGAAGTCGGTTTTTCCAATAATATCGTGCGGTTCCCTGTTGAAATATTTTGCAAATGGCTCATTAACCAATATATACTTACCTTCACTATCTTTTAACCATGCCAAATAAGGAATATTATCAAGAATAGCTTTTTGTTGGGTTTTAGCTTTTGAAATACTAGACTGTAATTCAAGTTGTTCTGTAATATCGCTAATTACAGAAACATATCGATATATTTTTCCTTTCCCGTTATAAACCGGGAAGCTCCTTGACCATACCGAACGAATCTCTCCATTGTTCATTAAAATACGATAATGGTATCCTGTGCCGGACTTTTGTCGTAATAATTCTTTTTTACTGTTTTTTTGATAATGTTTTCTATCATTAGGGAGAACACTTTTTTCCAAAACAGACGGATCATGAAGAAGATCCTCAACTTTTACTCCATATATTCGTTCAAAAGCCTGGTTTGCATACAAAATATTGTATTTGTCAGACAAAATGAAAGCATCATTAGTATTCTCTGCCAACTGTCTGAACCTTTCTTCACTTTCTTTTATGGCATCTTCTGTGTTTTTCCGTTCTGTAACATCAGTTAAAAAAAGGGTAACACCATTAATCTCCTGTTTATTATTAATAATAGGATTTACAGATAATTCATATATACTCTTCATCTTGCCACTTCGGTAAGATTCTTCTTGTACCCAGTGTTCACCATTTATTGCCTTTTGGTAAATTTTCTCCCATTTTTGTTTGTGATTTTTCGGAAGTAGTGCATAAAAATTGTCCCCAATATTTATCTTTTTCTTAAAAAAAGCCTGAAAAAATTTCTTAAAATGAGTATTAGCTGAAGTGAGAATAAATTCTTTATCAAAAGACCATATTGAACTTTTTGTACTTTCAATAACTGCATTTAGGTTAGCCTGGCTAGCACTTATTTGTTGCTCTGCTTTTTTGAGTTCAGTTACATTTCTTACAATTCCGATTAGCCCGTACAATTTGCCTTTATCGTCTTTAAGTGGTATTTTTGATGTATAGGCAAATACCATTTTTTTACTTTCACTGTCATAACCTGTTAATTCAGAGTTTATCAGGGGAATTTTTTTTGACAATATTTCAGTATCTTCTTTTAAAATGTTTGCAGCTATCTCATTCGTACTGAAATCTTTATCGCTTTTATCAATAAGTTCTTCTGTTGTCGCTGCTTTCACGAATTTTGCAAAAGCATCATTTACAAGGACAAATTTACCTCTGTGGTCTTTCAAATATATATAATCGGGGATATTATCAATTAGGATACGTAGCTGATTATGCTCATGAATTAAATTCTCCCGGGCTTTTTTTTGTTCGGTAATGTCTTCAACCATACCTGAAAGATACAGTGGTTTGCCCTGATTGTCTCGAATCAATTTAAGAGTAATACTTACAGGCAAATAGCTTTTATCTTTTCTTTTAAACAATGTTTCATGCTTAACAATACAAACACTTTTAAAAATATGAGTGACGAGCTTTTTTCTTTCACTTTTATTTACATAGATTTGATTTCCAATGTCATTAACATTTAAGATCAGATCATTCGTATCTTTATACCCTAGCATCTTTGAAAGGGTATTATTGACCTCCACATAACGGCCTCCCAATGTAGCCCTGAAAATACCCAGAGGAGCATCTTCAAAAATATTCTTATATTTCTCCAGATCGGTCAGGTATAATGCAACCTGTCTCTCAAGTTCCTTAATTTTGCCTTGATAGTCAATATCTTTGAATATTTTGGCCATTGAAACTGAATTCCTATTTTAAGTACAAGTATACTAAATTTTTACGTTACTAAATTACAATTAATAGCCATTTGCAATCAATTGGACACAATTGAGTCTTTGAAATTATTCGAATTGATAAAAGAAGATACAGAAATGACAAGGATATCTATAAGTGAAATTATTTACTCTTTCTCCGATTTATTTCATCTCTTATAAGAGAAGCTTTCTCGTAATCTTCATCACGAATGGCTTCCTCCAGCATTTTTTTTAAGTCGTGAGTCCGGATATTTTTCATTTCATCATCTGTTTCTTTGCCTTCTAAATTTCCATCATTAGGATAAACTTCATTCTCAGATGGTTGTTTTGAAGAACTCTCCTTTTCAAAATCTAAAACTATCCCCGCACGTTGCATAATCTCTTCAGTAGTAAAAATGGGGCATTTAAACCGTAATGCAAGGGCAATTGCATCTGATGTCCGTGTATCAATTTCAACTTCCCGTTTCCCATTATCACATATCAGTTTTGAAAAGAATACACCTTCTTCAAGCTTATAAATAGTTACTTCTAATAACTTGATTTTAAACGTATTAGCAAAGCTCAGGAACAAATCATGAGTGAGAGGACGCGGGGGTTTTAAACCTTCAAGTTGTATAGCTATTGCTTGTGCTTCAAAACCACCAACAATTATCGGTATTCGTCTATTTCCGTCCTCTTCAGCCAATACAAGAGCATATGCCCCGGTTTGAGTTTGACTATATGAAATTCCCAAAACATTCAGTCTTATCTTACTCATTATAAACTCACATAATAAAATTGTTCTTATAACTGGCCTAAGTTAAATGCAAATATAATGAAATCAAAATTTAATTTTGAGTAAGTTTAGATATTATAGTTAAACTAGTTGATAATAAGCACTAAATTAGAATATATTCACAAATTCTAATTCTTTCAACATAAATTTTTATCTTGCAGTTTTTTTTCAATGACTAACTAACATCAATCACAATTATTGAAAAGACTGAAACTTTCTTACTAGATGGACAAAATAGGTATTTTCTATGGATCATCCACAGGTAATTGTCAAACAATAGCCGATTTACTAAAGCAAGAAATTGATCAGAAATTAACTTGTGTTTACGATGTAGCCTTTGCTAATCCTACATATTTAACTAAATACAAAAATTTGATATTTGGTATTTCAACCTGGGGAATTGCTGAACTCCAAGAAGATTGGTCTGATTTTCTAACCGAAATAGAAGAAATCGATTTAAAGAATAAAAAGATTGCCCTTTATGGACTTGGAGACCAGAAGACCTATGCAGATTCATTTGTTGACGCTATGGGTCTTTTATATGATTTTCTAATCAAAAAGAATTGTTCTTTTGTCGGATATTGGCCATTAGACAGCTACAGCTTCCAATCTTCCAAAGCAATAAGAAATGGTAAATTTGTAGGATTACCCCTTGATGAAGACATGCAGCCTGAACACTCGATGCAGCGTATAAAATCTTGGGTGAAAATGCTTAAAACAGAGTTTTATTAGAACTGGATTAATATATAAACCTCTTTATTTCTATTTTGTTATTCTATTAATATATTTAAGGAGAAAAGCAAATTTTCAGTATGGCAAGTCATCATCATA
>CAZWGG010000556.1:0-4130 GCA_964633305.1 uncultured Bacteroidales bacterium | reverse complement strand
AGCTGATGCATGCACAGATGCAAACCTAAAAAAAATTCTTATACATAATGCAAAATTTGATTTACAATTCATCGGTTATACATACAAAAGCACGATCCCAATGTCAATTAGGTATTCAACACAATTGTTCAAGAAAGCTTCAATAGAAATATTAAAAGATCATTTTTTAGAGATAATTCATCAATTATTAGCTAATTACGATAAAAAGATTTGTGATATAAAAATATCTCACAGTCTTCAAAAAATAGAGTCAAACATTATCGCTCAGGATCATGATGGCGGCTTTAATTTTTAATAATTACTCAATCTAAAATTGTCAATCTATCAATTTTAACAAGAAAATTTGCACTACCTGAGTAATAATTTCTTGAAATCATGAATTCCAAAATTATTAAACTAGGCATTTTAGGAGCAGGTTGGATATCAAATAAAGCACATATACCCGCCTTAAAAAAAATAAAAAATGTTACTGTTGATGCTATTTGCGATACAAATAGTTTAAAAGCGGAAGAAACGGCTTTACAGCACTCTATTCCTAATGTTTATATAGACATCAATGCATTTTTAAATTCCGATATTGATGCGGTAATAATAGCAACTCCTAATAATACTCACTATCAACTATCAAAGCTATCACTAGAGCATGATAAGCATGTTTTATGCGAAAAACCTATTACCATTCATACTTCTGAGATTGAATACCTAAATCAAATCTCGGCAAAAAGAAAAAAAATTTTCATGCCTGCTTTTGTCAATAGATTTAGAACTGATATTCAACATGTTAAATCAATCGTGAAAAATGGAGAGATAGGAAAGATAAAAGAAATAAAGGCAGGATGGATGAGAAAAAATGGAGTTCCCCGTCCCGGATCATGGTTCACGAACAAGGATTATGCCGGTGGAGGTGTATTAATTGACCTTGGATCACATATAATTGATATATGTTTAATGTTTTTAGAAAACGAACAACCCTTAAAATACAGTGTCGATTTTAGTAACGATAAATCAGGTATCAAAAATTCAAATGCAAAATGGTTTGAAGAGAAGAACACAGAAAGTTTACCAATAAATATTGAAACAAGCATGAATGCAAAAATAATCTATACAAATGATATAAAAATGCAAGTAGAATTAAGCTGGATGTCCCCTATTAATAATGATTACACATATTTTCACGTTAAGGGGACAAAGGCTTCTATTTATATAAATACGCTTTTCGGATTTAGTACCAATAGGATGTACGAAAAAGACGAATTTCTTATTGATAATTACAATAAGAAAAACAACCCTGTTATGTTAGACTTAGAAAACAATGATTCATTTACAGCATTTGTAAGAATGTTGACTAGTTTTGTTAGTTCTGTTTCTAACTCATGCCAGTCAGAAATTTTGCCGGAAGATGGAATAAAATCCGTGAAACTAATTGAAGAACTTTATAAATATAACTAGCTTATATAAAGATTTAATATGTATTTAATTGGAGTTGACATTGGCGCGAGTTATGTGAAAATTTTGTTATTCAGTCAATTAAATGAAAAAGAAATAGGTTTTGTTAAAAAACCGTTTCAAAAATTTTCAGATGTGAATCATGAAATAGAAAACAATATATGTGAATTGATAAGCGAGATAAGTATAAACAATAATATTGCTTTAAATACCATTAAAGGAATAGGAATTAGTTTGCCTGCGCTATTTGACCGCAAAAATGGAACTCTTATTAACTGGCCTAATAATAAACTTTGGAATAATTATCCATTAAAAGACTATTTGTCGAAAAAATACTCTTTACCCATAGTTATGGAAGATGATGCTAATTGTGCTGCTCTAGGAGAATATTATTATAACAAAGAGCATCAAAAAGGAAGTATGATTTATCTTACAGTAAGTTCGGGCATAGGATGCGGAATAATAATAAATAATGAACTATATATTGGAGAAAATGGATGGGCTGGTGAAGTAGGCCATATTCAAATATCAAACGATAATACATTATGCACATGTGGAAACCAGGGGTGTTTTCAGGCAAAAACTTCAGGAAATGCAATACTAACAAAAATTAGAAAACAGGAAAGAAATATTTTGGATATAAATGAAATAGCTGTTCTCGCAAAAAATAACACGAATTGGGCCTTAGATATCTTTGATGAATGTGGTAAATATTTGGGTGATTTAATTATGATTCTTGTTATGACACTTGATATTTCAAATGTAGTTATTGGAGGAGGGGTAGCAAAGTATAAAGATGTTTTATTTTCTTCAATACATGAACATATTGATAAACGACTTGAAACATTAGGGAGAAGGATAAATTTAACAGCAAGTAAACTTGGAGATAAAAATGGAGTTTTTGGGGCCGTAAGGCTTATTAATAAGGTGATTAAAGAAAATAATTAAGAATATTTATTTAACAATCGTGAATAAAGAAATACACATAATAAACGGTCCTAATATTAATATGTTAGGTACCAGGGAAACACAGTTTTATGGTGAAGAAACCTGGACTGAAATAGAGACACGTATCCGGAAACTTGGTGATGGATTAGGGTTAGTGATTAACACATTTCAATCAAATCATGAAGGTGAAATTGTGGATTATATACAACAAAAAACATCATCAGCCTCTGGAATAGTTATAAACCCTGCCGGTTATTCAAAAACCGGTTATTCTATATTAGATGCACTTTTAATATATAACATACCGTATATAGAGGTTCATTTATCAAATATTTATTCAAGAGGGGGTTGGCATAGCGAATCTATATTTACAAAAAATGCAATTGGACTAATATGCGGATTGAAAGGATACGTGTATGATTTGGCACTAAAAGCAATAATATTTCAAATAAATAATCAATAAAATATAAGAAAATGGAAGTTATAAATTTAAACAAGCTTGCAATAAATGGAGGAACTCCATGTAAAACACAACCATTTCCAAAATGGCCAATGTATGGAGACAATGAATTGAAAAATGTCACTCATGTGGTAAAAAGTAATAACTGGTGGAGAATGAATGGTTCGATGGTTGATAAGTTTGAAAAACAATTTGCTGATTTGCATAATGCAAAACATTGTTTGGGAGTAACAAACGGAACTCATGCAATCGAACTTGTTTTGGCAAGCTTGGGAATTGGAAGAGGAGATGAAGTCATCATTCCATCATTTACATTTATATCAACAGCAACCGGTGTAATGTATTGTAATGCAAAAGTTGTCCCTGTTGATTGCGATCCTGACACCTTTTGCATTGATCCTAATGCAATTGAACAAGCCATTACACCAAAAACAAGGGTTATAATTCCTGTACATATGGCTGGACACAGTTGTGATATGGATTCAATAATGCAAATTGCAAAAAGGAATGACTTAAAAGTAATTGAAGATGCAGCGCATGCACATGGGGCTGAATATAAAAACCGAAAAATAGGCACATTTGGCGATGCAGCGATCTTTAGTTTTCAAAATGGTAAAATAATGACAAGTGGAGAAGGTGGGGCTTTTATAACTAATGATAGTAAAATATATGAGAAAGCATATTTAATTCATGGTGTGGGAAGACCAAAATCTGACAGAACATACCAACATGTTGAGTTAGGCTCAAATTATAGGATGAACGAATTTCAGGGTGCAATATTGAATGCACAAATTGAAAGAATCAATCAGCATAATGAACTTCGGGAAAAGAATGCAGCTAAACTTGATGCTTATTTAAATGAAGTTGAAGGCATTTATCCGCAAAAAAGAAAAGAATATTCAACTCTTTGCACACATTATATGTATATGTTTTATTATGATTCATCATATTTTGGAGGAATGAGTAGGATGGATTTTGTGGATGCACTAATTGCAGAGGGTATCCCTGCATTTATTGCATACCCCCTTATTAATAAAACACAGTTTTATTTAAACAATAACTTTAGGTCACATCAGTTTGAGCCTGTTAACAATGAAATAAACCTGCCGAATTCCCAGAAAATTGCGGATGAAGTGGTATGGTTACCTCATTTTACTTTGCTAGGAGACGAAGAAGATATTTTTGAAATTGCCCAAGCTGTAAAGAAAATACAAAGTGACGATAATTAGTGCCTGCCAGAAAACTCCTATTTTTTAAAGTCTTTGATAAGAAAACG
>CAZWGG010000555.1:0-4137 GCA_964633305.1 uncultured Bacteroidales bacterium | reverse complement strand
AAATCATATATTTTGCAGGTAATCCGTAAAAAATTTATTAAAATAATATCAGAAATTGAATTTGCAGGAAGGTTCACAGATGCAAAAAAAATATGTGTGACCGGCACCAATGGAAAAACAACAACAACATCCCTTATTCATTATATGCTTAGAAAAGCAGGACTAAATGCAGGTATAGCCGGAAATATTGGAAAAAGTTTTGCTATGCAGGTAGCAACAGAAAAATATGATTATTATGTATTGGAAATTAGTAGTTTTCAACTTGATGGAATTTACGAATTCAAGGCAGATATTGCAGTATTATTGAATATTACGCCCGATCATCTGGATCGGTATAATTACGATTTGCAAAGTTATGTAAATTCAAAATTTCGTTTATTAAATAAGCTTTCCGAAGATGATTACTTTATATATTGCTCTGACGACGAAATCACAGTACGCGAACTTGAAAGAATAGTGGTAAGGGCCAAACAACTGGGATTCACTCTTAAAGAAAAATATCAAGAAGGCGCCTACATGCGAAAAGGTAATATATATATTAGTGTTGAAGATAATGAATTCTCTATGTCATTATCTGATTTGGCCCTTAAAGGAAGTCATAATACATATAATTCCATGGCTGCCGGTATTGCAGCCAGTATTTTACAGATACGCAAAGAAACTATTAGGGAAAGCCTGATGGATTTCAAAGGCGTAGAACACAGGCTTGAACATTTTATAAAAGTACATGGTATAGAGTTTATTAATGATTCAAAAGCTACAAATGTAAATTCTACCTGGTATGCCCTTGAATCAATTAACTCATCTATAATTTGGATAGCAGGAGGTGTTGATAAAGGAAATAATTATGACGATTTAAAGGAACTTGTAAAGGAAAAGGTAAAAGCAATTGTTTGTCTTGGAAAAGATAACTCAAAATTACATGAAGCTTTTAGTGGTTTGGTTAAAGACATTTTTGATGCAAAATCAATGAAAGAAGCAGTACAATCTTCTTATTTCCTGGGGGAAAAAGGAGATACTGTTTTGTTATCACCTGCTTGTGCCAGTTTCGACTTGTTTGAAAATTATGAAGACAGGGGAAGACAATTTAAACAATATGTAAGAGAACTTTAGTTTGTATGGTAGAAGTATTAAAAAAATATTTTAAAGGCGATCCTGTTATCTGGGCTGTAGTGGTTGCACTATCAATAATTTCTTTGCTTGTTGTTTACAGCGCGACAAGCAGCCTGGCTTATACATACCAGGGTGGAAATACCAGCTATTATTTTATTAAACATGCTTCGTTTTTACTTATTGGGCTCCTTATTATTTTTATCACTCACCTTATACCCTATAAATTTTTTTCAGGATTGTCTCAATTATTCCTTTTCATTTCTATTCCCCTGCTACTATTTACACTGGTTTTAGGCACAAGTGTCAACCAGGCTTCACGGTGGCTTACAGTGCCAGGGATAGGACTTACATTCCAAACTTCCGATTTTGCCAAACTTGCGCTTATCATGTATGTGGCGAGGCTATTGTCACTTAAACAAAACAGGATAAAAGAATATGGCAATACATTCTTGCCATTAATAATACCAGTAATATTAATATGTGTCCTTATTTTTCCGGCCAACCTGTCAACAGCTGTCATTTTATTTGCTACATGTTATATACTAATGTTTATTGGCAGGGTGAACTTTAAGTATTTATTTTCTTTTGGTGTTATTGCAATAGTACTTGTAGGAATAGTTATTACTGTTGCATTAAATTCTAATTGGGAAGGACGCTGGGAAACCTGGAAAAGCAGAATTGAAAGTTTTACGAATAAAGCCAACGAAGATAATTTCCAGGTAAACCAAGCCAAGATTGCCATAGTATCGGGTGGATTTTTTAAACTCAGGCCCGGGAAAAGTGTACAACGTAACTATCTTCCAAACCCTTATGCCGACTTTATTTTTGCTATAATAATTGAAGAATATGGATTATTTGGAGGTATTATTGTTACGTCTCTTTATCTGTACCTTCTCTTCAGGACTGGCATAATTGTTAGGAAAAGTGCCCGGACATTTCCTGCATTTTTAGCTATTGGCCTAGCCTTGCTAATTGTCTTCCAGGCTTTGGTGAATATGGCTGTTGCTGTGAATATATTTCCCGTAACCGGCCAACCTCTTCCTATGATAAGTATGGGAGGGACTTCCATGCTTTTTACATGTTTTTCATTAGGAATTTTGCTTAGTATAAGCAGAAGTGTTTATCAATCGGATGAAAATAAAATAATATTGGATGAAGAGGAATAAAAAAATAATAATAAGTGGGGGAGGTACCGGGGGGCACATTTTTCCTGCTATTGCAATTGCCAATGAATTGATAATACGTGATAAAAACACCGAAATTTTATTTGTTGGGGCACTAGGAAGGATGGAAATGGAAAAGGTACCAGCAGCCGGGTATAAAATTATAGGATTACCAATAAGTGGGTTTAAAAGAAAAATTTCACTTAGCAATATCAGGGTTTTACTAAAAATAATAAATAGTATGATAAAGGCCGGGAAAATAATAAATAAATTTAAACCCGATATTGTTATTGGTGTGGGAGGTTATGCAAGTGGCCCTACAGTGAAGGCAGCGGAAAGGAGAGGTATCCCAACCCTGTTGCAGGAGCAAAATTCGTATGCCGGGGTAACAAACAGGTTATTGGCAAAAAAAGCAAAAACTATTTGTGTGGCCTATGAAGGTATGGATAAGTATTTTCCACATGAAAAGACCATACTAACCGGGAACCCTATCAGGAAAGATCTGGTTAATCTTAAAAATAAGCACGATGAAGCGTATTCCTATTTTAACATATCTAAAAATAAAAAAATCCTATTGGCACTGGGAGGCAGCCTTGGGGCTGCCACTTTAAACAAAAGCGTTATAGCGGGTTTACATACTATAGGCAATAATAAAAATATTGAAGTAGTATGGCAAACCGGAAAGATGTACTATACTATAGCAAAAGAACAGCTAAATAAAAGTCAGGTGGAAAATGTTAAGGTTCTCGATTTTATTAACCGTATGGATTTGGCTTATGCTATAGCAGATGTGATAATATCCCGAGCAGGGGCAGGGACCATCTCAGAGCTTTGTGTTGTTGGAAAACCTGTTATTCTGGTCCCTTCACCAAATGTAGCCGAAGACCATCAAACAAAAAACGCTATGGCTTTGGTAAAAAAGCAGGCTGCTATTCTTATAAAAGATTCGGAAGCTGAATTAAAACTAATACCCTTTGCTCTCGAACTTATAAATGATAAAAAACAACAGCATTCATTATCACAAAATATAAAAAAAATGGCGATCAATAATTCATCTCAACGGATTGTTGATGAAATTTATAAACTACTGAATTAATATAAGGTGGACATTGAAAAAGTAAATAGGGTATATTTGTTAGGTATTGGAGGCATTGGTATGAGTGCCCTGGCAAACTATTTTCACACTATTGGGAAACAGGTGGCAGGATACGACAGGGTAAATACAAAAATTACTGAGAATCTTTCAAAAAAGGGAGTATCAATTCATTATGAAGATAATACAGGGCTTGTACCAAAAGAGTATTTGACCAAAGAAGATACATTAATAATATATACTCCGGCTATTCCTTCCAGCCATAAAGAACTGAATTACTTTACCCAAAATAAATTTACATTATACAAACGCTCTGATATACTTGGATTTCTCACCAGGGATAAAATTGCTATATGTGTAGCAGGTACACATGGTAAAACAACTGTATCTACCATGATTACATTTTTGTTTGATAAGTCCTCTTTTGGTTGCAGTGCATTTCTTGGTGGTATTTCAAAAAATTTTAACAGTAACTTTAAACTATCTCAGTCAAGCGAATATGTGATTGCAGAAGCAGATGAATTTGACAGGTCTTTCTTAAAACTTTACCCGGATATTGCTGTAATAACAAGTATGGATGCAGATCATCTTGATATTTATAATACAAGAGATGAATTAAAAAAATCCTTCGATGCATTTACGCTCAATATTAAAAATGAAGGAAAACTGATTATAAAGCAAGGGTTAGATTTACGAATAAGCAATAAAAATATAGAAGTGTATACCTATGCTTTGAACACAAAAGCTGATTTTTACGCAGAAAATATA
>CAZWGG010000554.1:0-4154 GCA_964633305.1 uncultured Bacteroidales bacterium | reverse complement strand
GCCTTTGTCCCCCTGTTTATAGTCACACATTCCCTAACAGTGGTATTATCGCCAATTTCAACTGTTGATTTTTCACCTTGAAACTTTAAGTCTTGTGGTATAGCGGAAATAACAGCTCCGGGAAATATTTTACAATTTTTACCGATACGTGCACCTTCCATTATAGTAACATTTGGCCCTATCCATGTACCTTCACCAATTTCAACATCTTTAGTAACTGTTACAAAAGGTTCTACTACAACATTATCTGCAATTTTTGCTTCAGGATGAACATATGATAACGGTTGGTTCATATTCAATATTACTTTAAGTTAAAACATATGTTTTTCGTGGAACTATACACCAGGCTTCTTTGATAATTGAGCCATAAATTCTCCTTCTATTACCAATTTATCACCAACAAATCCCTGACCTTTTGTTATTGCAATTCCTCGTTTTATAGGTTCTGTAAGGATCATTTTTACGTTAAGGGTATCGCCGGGGACTACTTTATTTTTAAATTTAATGTTCTCAATTTTAAGAAAATAGGTTAAATAATTCTCCGGATCGGGAACCTTGCTTACAAGCAAAACAGCACCTATTTGAGCCATTGTTTCTACTTGCAAAACTCCCGGCATAATTGGCTCATCGGGAAAATGGCCAACAAAAAAGGCCTCATCCATGGTAACATTTTTCACACCTGTAACTGTCCATTCATCCATTGATGTAATCTTATCAACTAACAAGAAAGGAGGCCTGTGAGGAATTCTCTTCATAATTTCGTTAACATCATACAATGGGGGTTTTGACGGATCATATTCAGGAGGAATAGGCTTTGATAGTTCAAATTTTGCTTGTTTACGTAAAGTTTTAGCAAGCTCAGTATTCGCAAAATGTCCTGGTTTATTTGCTATGATCCTGCCTTTTAACCTGGCACCTATCAAAGCCAAATCACCTATTAAATCGAGCAATTTATGCCGGGCTGGCTCATTGCTAAAATTCAAGTCAACATTATTCAAAACTCCTTCGGGTTTAACCTTCACTTTTGGTTTATTAAAAAGCTCTGCTAATCTGTCAAGCTCGTCTTGAGCCACCTTCCGGTCAATTATTACTATAGCATTATCTAAATCGCCCCCTTTTATCAGGTTATTTTTTAATAGTATTTCTAATTCATGCAGAAAAACGAAAGTTCTGCATGGTGCTATTTCTTTCTCAAAATCACTTATGTTATTTAAACGGGCAAATTGGTTTCCTAAAATCTTGGAATTATAATCAATATGTACATCAATACTCAATGAATCATCGGGATAACCTATTATTTCAATACCTTTTTCTTTATCAACGAATTGAACTTTTTCTTTTATTTTGAAATACTTCCTATCTTCATTTTGTTCTGTGCTTCCTACTTTATTTATCGCTTCAACATATTTAATTGCACTACCATCCATGATTGGTACCTCCGGACCATTTAATTCAATTATTGCATTATCTATATCCAGAGCATAAAGAGATGCTAAAACATGTTCGATAGTTGAAACTTTAATGTCTTTTTCTTGTATTGTGGTTCCTCGATCAGTGCTAACAACATTATCGGCAATTGCCCTTATTGTAGGATGGTCTTCCAAATCTAACCGTTTAAATATATAACCTTTGTTTTCAGGTGCCGGATTAATTGTAATTTCAACATTCTCACCACTATGAAGCCCAAGTCCTTTTAAGCTTATAGGTTTTGAAATGGTTCTTTGTTTTTCAATCATTGAATTAATAATATAGTTATTATGAGAATATTAAACGCGCAAGATATAAAAAATTATACAAAAGGATAACAAAATTTATTTTTCGTTTCGCTTCAATCTATTTATTTCTTTCTCAAGTTCATTAATTTTTTTATATATTGAAGGGAGCTGTCTGGTAACAGCTATTTCTCGTCGTTTAACAGAAATATTATAGGCAGGTGAACCAAGTATAATTTCACCTTCCGAAATATTATTAGTTACACCAGATTGAGCTCCTATTTTTACTTTATCAGCAATTTCAAGATGTCCAACTATCCCAACTTGTCCAGCAATCATACAGTCACCTCCTATTTTCGTTGAACCAGAAATTCCTGATTGAGCAGCAATAACAGTATTCTCTCCAATTACAACATTATGAGCAATCTGGATTAAATTATCAAGTTTTACTCCATTTTTAATTATGGTAGATCCCATTGTTGCCCTATCAATTGTAACATTAGCTCCAATCTCTACATAATTTTCAATAATAACATTCCCAATCTGGGGAATTTTTTGGTAACTGTCGTTATTTTGCGGAGCAAAACCAAAACCATCACTACCTATTACTGTCCCTGCATGTATAATACAATTTTCACCTATTTTACAATCATAATAAATCTTAACTCCCGGATAAAGAATAGTATTGTCTCCAATCACAACATTATCTCCGATATATACTTGTGGATAAACACGTACATTATTTCCGATAACCGAATTTTCTCCAATAACAGCAAAAGTACCAATATAAAGATTTTTGCCTAACTTGGATGAAGACGCGATTGAAATGTTTTTATCAATTCCGGTTTTTTTAGGAAGTGACTCCGCATACAAATTAAGTAATGAAGCAAATGCCTGGTATGCATCTTGTACCCTTATAAGGGTTGACTTTACCTCTTTTTCAAGTTGCATATCTTTATTTACAAGTACAACAGATGCATTAGTAGTATAAAGATATTTGGTGTATTTCGGATTTGCAAGAAATGCTAACGTCCCATTTTTACCTTCTTCTATTTTTGATACATCAGTTACTTTAGCATCCGGGTTACCCTCAATTTCACCATTTAAATAATCTGCGATTATTTTAGCTGTAAATTCCATTTTACAAAAATTTGGCCACAAAACTAATCATTAATTAAAAATACTCCACAATTTTTAGGATAACATAAAAAATATTTTTTAACAGTTTTGTGAAGAATACTTACATCAAAAATATCCGAAGCAACGGCAATATCTTCCAATTCACCGGTATTGTAGAGAATTTTAATTTTCCCATCTCTTTCGCTATAAGCGTTTATAGAAATAATATCTGCAAAAACCGCATATTCAATTTCATCTTCATTCCAATGTAGTATTTCTTTTGCTTTATTTCTTATTTGCTCAATAAGTTCTTGCTTAAATGGTTCTTTTTGAATTTTTATCTTAGGTAAGTTTCTATTTATCAAATTTCTTGACAATGAGGAGATGACAATATCAGGATGTTTTATCCATTCTTTGACTAATACTATTATATCATTATCATCAAGATTAACAAAGTTTTCAATTACTTCATCTGCATTGTTATCTATATCGCTTTTTGAAACATCTTTTTTCAAAAAATATTCAAAAGAAGGTGTAGTGTACAACTTAACTCCGCTCCTGGTCAATTCTTTAGCACGCTTCAGTAATTTCAATAATAAGAATTCAGCAGCAATTACTGTTTTATGAAAATAAACCTGCCAATACATCAATCTTCTTGCTATTAAAAACTTTTCAATAGAATAAATACCTTTTGCCTCAATCACAAGTTGATCATTAACTACATTTAGCATTTTAATAATACGATCTGACCCGATAATGCCCTCGGTTACTCCAGTAAAAAAACTGTCTCTTCTCAAATAATCAAGCCTGTCCATATCAAGCTGGCTAGAAACCAGTTGGTGCAAAAATTTTTTCTTGTACCTGTTATTAAAAATATTTAATGCCAGTGAGAGCCTTCCATTAAACTCATTGTTAAGTTTATGAATTATAATTGTTGATATATCTTCATGATTAAATTTTTCAATAATGCTGTTTTCTAATGTATGAGAAAATGGGCCATGGCCGATATCATGCAGTAATACAGCTATTAATGCTGCTTCAGCTTCATTTTCAGTAATTTCAAGCCCCTTAAGACGTAAGTTCTGTATAGCAAGCCCCATTAGATGTGCAGCTCCAATAGCATGTTGAAAACGAGTATGATTAGCCCCGGGATATACATAATTTGTTAGACCTAACTGTTTTATTCTTCTTAATCGTTGGAAGTACGGGTGTTCAATAAGGTCAAATATTATTTCAAATGGGATATTAATAAATCCATATACCGGATCATTGACTATTTTCTTCTTATTGATCTGTATTTTGGACATTTATGCTTGGTGCTTA
>CAZWGG010000553.1:0-4158 GCA_964633305.1 uncultured Bacteroidales bacterium | reverse complement strand
AGAAAAACTGAAAATGCCATAAGAATAAAGATTATGGCATAAGGAGACTATAAAAGTATTTATGGTCACGTAAATAATATACTTCTTCGTAAAGCGTAAAATCTGTACAAAAAAGAGAGATAAATAAATCTATACCCAATACCATTACTTTCGTTTTTCGGTTTTACGAAATTGAATAACCACACCAACACACCTTCTATCATTCATATCGTGTGAACCATCAGGCACACTAACCTCAATTACCAGGTTTTTTGTAGTTTCATTAGTAAATGACACAAAATCACTGTATTCATTATCAGCATTATCATAAAGAACTATCCGGTCTGCATCGTCTTCAATAATGCGAAACCGGATATTACCAAATTTTCGATGAGCACAAATAGCTATATAATAATCCTCTCCTCCATAAGCAACCATCTGAATTTCTGATGTTTGTCCCCGGCTAAACAATAAACTTTTCGATTGTCGACTTTCAAAATATGTATAATCGCCGTAAGGACAGTGAAATTTATGATAATCGGTACAATCTTGTCCAAATAATATAGTTGGGATAAATAAAATAAAAACAGATAATGTGAAGAGTTTCATATGATAGATTATTTTCATGATTAAAATTCAGCTGATGTTATTTTTGATCTTACTTCTAATGTAATTCTCTTAAGTTCATTAAACTCGGTTTCTGTCAACTGATACTTTTTCCCTCCACCAAAAACAAGCTGTCCGTCTGGCCTTTTCGTGACAGTCGTTTTCTTTTTTTCAACAGGTAACCGATTGAAGTATTCAACTAACGGGTTAATAATATTTAATGCTGTTGTAACATTCTCATCATCCAAATGTTGCTTTGAGTATTTTACTATATTCTCAAGTACTGATTTTTGATCGAGGATACGCATAATAGCAATATTTTCAGGTGAATAATCTCCAACCAGGTTGATTGAAATATATAAAAATTCAACAAAGCTTCCCAATGAAATTATTGCAAAAACATTTTCTTTATCATTTCTAGATAAATAGTTAACTATACTCGTAAAAGAATCTTCTGAAATAGATTTCAGTGAATCGACATTCCTTATATTATTTTCAATCCTTTTTATTAACTTTCTTTCAAAAGCCGAAGAAATTCTAAGTTTTTCACTTAAAGCATAAACAGTTTGTAAATAATCCATTGATTCTTTATATCGTTGGAATAATGTAATATAAGATAAATCAGCAATATACACTCCCATATTTATGGCTTGGTCCAGCGACTCAAGATAGTTATCGATTTTGTCAATAGGATGTAAAAGGAAATTATCGAATTGCATACCTGTACTATCCACAAAAGAAAACATCTCATCAGGTGAAGGGAACCTGTAATAGACTTTCCTGATATCTTCTTTTTCCTGATTAAACTCGGTATCGATGTTCCCTGAAGTATTGTCTGTATTTGAAGATTGATCGTACCGACACCCAAACACGATTAAAAAATAAGATAATATCACCAGCTTAATTTGTTTCATATCTCTTTCTTATTTTTAATAATATACTACTTTTTTATGAATTTATATCTATTATTTCATACTTTTTTGTCCTGATTGATTTGGTAATCGTTCCGATATTTCCCAAAAAGTTCACAAAATTTTTGATTATACTAAATTGCAAAAACAAATATAATACAATATTCATAATCCATATTACTAATAGATTAAACCAATATGTGTCGATCAAAAAATTACCAACGCGTTTTTCAGGGGCAAAAAAATGTGCCTTCCCATATCTTGATTCAGGAATATAAAAAATTGGTTCAGCTTTTTGTATAAAACGATTATTTTCTTGTAAAATCTTATCTCTTTCACTTTTATTAAGCACCATTTCAGCTAAATTATCATTATAATACTCCTGACGTAATTTAACCACAGCATGATTTCCTCCCAATTTTTTGTCCAGTTCCGAAAGTTTTTGATCTTTGTTATTTATAGCTTTATCTAACATTTTTGAATAATATTTTTTCAAATTGCTGAGATACGTTTCCAACTCATCTGCAACCCGAAGGGTAAAATTATCGAAATTCAGTTTAGTCATTTGCGTAAATAAAGGAATTTTTGGGTCTGATCCGGCAATTATTGTAAGTTCATTTTTTAACATTTCCAGTTCATTATTTAGTAACTGCCTGTTCATATCCGTAAAAACATAGCGCCTCACTATATTGAGTTTCAATTGCAGTTCAGGTACTAAATAATTCATTTTAAAAGAAGCTACACTTTCTTGTTTTTCTATTTCATAGAAGTGTTTCTCATATTCGTTATATCTAAACTGGTAAACAGATAATGCCTCATATCCCCACCTCGAAACCATTAAATTACCAATAAAAGGCACATATTGTTGTGAACTAATATTTTTATTCAATTTATCAAATTTTACCATAGCACCTCCTAAAAGAATCTGAGGAACCAACAATAATGGAATAAGAATGTATATTGAGACTATAGATTTCATACTATCCGATATATTCAATCCCAGAATATTAGAAAAAACAGAGGCAGAAAATAATACTAACCAATATTGGAACGACATTTCTCTAATTTCCATTATTGCATTTCCAATTAAAACAAAAGAAAATGACTGAATTGCAGATAAAAATATCAATAAAACAATTTTTGAGTTGTAATAGCTAAATTTACTCAAGTTAAGGAAAGATTCACGTTGAATAATTCTCCTGTCACGTATAATTTCCTCTGCACTAACCATCATGCCTAAAAAAAGTGCAACAATCACTCCCATAAATATGTACACGGGAAGATTTATGTTTTCACTAAATATATATGCATTAGGTGCCTTATCTGTTCCACTATTGTATTTTGTAAAAATTCCCAGGATAAATGCTAATAATGGAGCCTCAAGAAGATTAATTAACAGGTATTGTTTATCTGCTATTTTTGATAATAAATTTCGTAATGAAAATATTTTAAATTGTTTAAATTTATTTGGAATGTTAAATAAGCTAGAGGGAAGCTTGGTTTTGACCTCTTCGGAAACTTTAAATTTGGGTTCTATGTTTTTTTTGTACAGCCTGTACCATTCTGCAGGTGGTAATATCCTTTCGTTGGTATATTCACCAAATTCATTTACTTCCCTAGCTTCCAAAATTTGTAATATCTGTTCCGGATTTAAGTTTCCACAAGTAAGGCACTCTCCCTCATCAGCATTAATAAGTTGATTTGATGTTTTAAAATAAACAAGAGCATCCACCGGATTTCCGTTGTAAACTATCCTTCCTCCCTTATCTAAAATCATAAGTTTATCAAATAATTTAAAGATATCCGACGATGGCTGATGAATATTCACAATAACTAACTTCCCTTTCTGTGCCTGTTCTTTCAACAAATCCATAACCATTTCCGAATCGGTCGATGAAAGACCCGAAGTCGGTTCATCAACAAAAAGTATATAAGGTTCACGAATTAACTCAAGTGAAATATTCAATCTCTTCCTCTGTCCCCCGCTTATAAACTTATGTAAAGGATTCCCAACTGTTAGATTTCGTATTTCATATAAATCAAGGTCGAACAATACTTTGTTAACCAGTTCCTTTATTTGTTTCTCTGGTAAATTATTAAAACAAAGCTTTGCATTAAAATACAAATTTTGAAACACTGTTAATTCTTCAATAAGCAGATCATCTTGAGGAATGTAGCCAATAATCCCTTTTATTTTATCTTTCTCATGATGTACATCATATCCGTTGATAAGGACCTTACCCTTGCGGGGCATAAGGTTTCCATTCAATAGATTTAAAAGAGTTGACTTCCCAACACCGCTACCTCCCATTATTCCTATAAGCTGACCTGAATCTTCATTAAACGAAAACGGGTAAATGCCATTCGAACTATTTTTAAACTGAAACTCAAGATTAATTGCACGGAAGTTAAGTTTAAAATCAACCTCAGAACCCAAATAACTTTTTACAATATCAGAATGATGAATGGTGCCAATTATCGGACTGCGAATTGAAGATCCTTTCTCAAAAATATATGTTCGTTCGGGAATAATTTTTCTGCCATTTAAATATAACTGATCGTCATTTTCAATATGCCTAAAAACATAACTATTGGTATCTTGTATATAAAGAAATACTATTTTCCCTTTTGAAAGCAGATTACCACTTATTTATAACGTCTA
>CAZWGG010000552.1:2961-4173 GCA_964633305.1 uncultured Bacteroidales bacterium | reverse complement strand
TATTTTTAATCTGTTCTAGATTAATTAAAAGATTTTGGGGTTCGAAATTAACGGCAACATCTGACCATTTGTATGATGACAATATTAAAAATTCGTCTTTTTTTAAATCGGCATGGTATTGTTGAAGGGCTTTATTTATTAGTTTTTCTCTTATGCCAATAGTTGAATCTTTATCAAAATCTTTGCACCATTTAGTTAATGATTCTTTAATTTGATTATCATTTAGCTTTCTAATACCCATATCCCTTTCATCAGTGGTAATGAAATCATTTTTGATTTTTTCATATAGAAATAATTGAACAAGCTTCCTCTTTTCCCTTTTAATATCTGATATTACTTCATTGTTTTCGTTAACCTCTCCATATTTATGGATTAATAATCTTACTATTGACTGAAGCCTTGTTTTTTCATTATAGAAATAGTATCTTATTTCTTTAGGAAGAGTCTGAATAAGTTGCTTTAATTTTTTGCTGCTAATGCTGTTACCCCATGCTTTAGCAATTATAGGCTCTTTGTTTTCGGGAGAAACAAGTGTATCTTTATTTGAATTTTGATTAAGAATTGAAAACGAGAAATTAACAGCGGGAATAATATCTTCTTTCACCTCAATTTTCCCATTGTATAGTAATTTATTTATTGATTTTATATCATATATAGCTTTTGCCTTCGTTAAGTCTTGCCGTATTCTTATTTCTTCATACTTGAATTCCCCTTTTTTTCTAGGTATTATTTTTTTAACAAAAAGGATAAAGTAGCCATTTCTAGTATTAATTCCCTTAGCTTCACCAGGTAACATTTTATATGCTTCTTTTTCAATTTCATTTACCATAGTTCCTCCTGTTAACTTTATTGAATTAAAAAGAACTTGTGGACTATTTCTTTCTTTTATAAATTTCATTCTAATTGTAGAGAAGTCATTTCCGCCTAATACCTGATTTAATGAACTTTTATATAAATCTTTCTGGTCCTTGTTGAATTGTATATAATCTAAATGTATCTCATTACCTGATCGGTTATAACACTTTTTTATTTCTCTTTTATTCGGGGTGTAATTTCTCACCACATGAAGTTTTGCCACTTCTATTAACTTCGAATTTTCATAATCGTTAAGTTCATTTATTAATTCACGGTTATTTTCATACGCTTCTTTAATTCCTTTTTCAGATAAAACATATAGATTGACAAAATATTGAATCAAATCATTTTCAATTT
>CAZWGG010000552.1:0-2951 GCA_964633305.1 uncultured Bacteroidales bacterium | reverse complement strand
CAATTTTTTTATCATTAACCAGCATGAATGATTTTTTAAGTTTATAAAGCATTTCTTTATATTCATTTATAGAAATGCCGTATAAGACATTCTTAAAAAGGTATTCGTGAGAAATATCTTTTTTTGCCCATATATGTTTACGTAAGCTATAGAATCCTATAGCGCCAATAAAGACTATCGTGAGAATTACAATGGGTATTGAAATACTTTTACTTTTCATTCTTTAGCAAAATTATTATTTTCTATTCTTAATCTGGAATGGATTCTGTTTAAGACACCTGTTCCATCGTAGCCAAACCCTGCATAATAGTAATTGAATTTGTTGGTAGGTTTGAAATATAACGTATCGTTTCTATTATACACAAATGACCAGGTATTATCCTGATATTGAGCAGACATAGAGGATGAACTATCTGTATTTATGTTAACTTTCTCTATCTCTTTCTCATTCATATATAAAACAGCAGCGTCTTTTTCTATTTTAAATATATACGTATCTTTATTTTTGCCATTATAGCAATCGAACCTCAGAAAGGGGTTAATTCCAATTTCTTTTAAGGGAGAGTATTGATAATAACATTTTTCATGATAGAAAGAAAAACCAACTTTACTTTCTCCAATAATTTTTTTTCTGTTTAGCAGGCAAACATTTTCCAGTAATTTTTTATTTGTCAATTCATTTATTCCAAAATAATCTTTGTAACTCATATTTCCAACTGGAATCCAATCACACAAGTCCATACTTATACTCGAGCGATCTGAAAATTGATATATTGTCTCATTTTGCTCAGTTTCTTGAAGACTATTGATAGAATGCACATAGATATCATCAATTGCTATTTCTTCATTCGAATTAGTCCAAAAGCCAACATATCCATCCTTGAAAGAACTGTCTCTGGCTTCTAGCACAATATTATCATGTATTAAGACAGATAAATTACCATTAAAACTTTTTATGACAATTTTGTGCCACAAGTATGATTCATAACTCATGATTTTTTCATCTAAAATCTCGATCACATTATTTGTTACTTTTACCAATTGCAGAACAGCACTATTATTCTTATTTTGTAACCAACGAAACTGGTAATAGTTATCTGGATTTTGAATATTAAATAAAATACCAACAGAAGTTCCATTTTTTAAATTTATAGCACATTGAGTTAAATAATTTTTCCAATAGCCGTAACCAAAAGAAATTTTAGCATCATGGGTACTATTTTTTTTACCAAAAAGATATCTTTCATTTTCACCGGTTTGATACCAAAAGCCACTATGGATTAAATATTTTCCTGTTTCAAAAAATGAATGCCCAAAGAAATTCTGTTGATAATTTATATCAATTGATGCTTCCTGCTGAATATTATCTATGTATACATCTCCAAACTTTGACCCAATTGCCATATTTCCTGAAGAAAAAGAACTGTCTGTTGAATAAAGAATTGTATTATGATTATGTTTAATTATAATATTAGGGAAATCCCGAATTATTGTTAATGCATTAAAACTAGTTTGTTTTGGCAAATTCTTGATCTTAGAAATACCAATTTCATTTATTTTTCCGTTTTGTTGTTTGCTTAAATAAGCTTTATCATCTTTAATTTCAAAATGGTAATAGTTTCTTTCATCTTGTTGATTAAATAGCACAGAAAGATTTTTTTCTTCAATGTTTGAATCACCAAACATATAATTAAAATGAATGATATAATTTTTTGGACTTTTTGAATCAATCTTAATATAATCTGTAATTTGGTTTTCAGATGGAATCATATAGAGAGAACGGTTATAGCGATTTGTACCAAGAGGAGCTAATTGATTACGAAAATTAAAGATAACTATGTTTCTCCTGTATTTAATTCTTTTAGTTTCCAATTTAAATGCAGAAAGTTCATGATCGTAGCCTGTTCCTAAAAAGTCATCAGATAGAATTATAGTATTGAACAAATTTGAAATTTCTTTAGAAGTAACTTCCTTGAAATTTCCATTATCAATTTTCATTTTTAGATTTAGAGGTAAAAAAACACATATATCACGATTTGAAAAATCTTTTCTTTCAGTTATCTTTTGGGCTATTAATTCGGGGTTTAAAATATCTTCTTTTTTAAACAGTAATTTTTTGATTGGTTCATCTGGGTCTACAATTTTCCAATTTTTAGAATGGTTTTTTATATAAACAGTAAAATTTCTCCCAGATTCAAAGTCAATATCAAATGAATTAAATTGTCCTAAACCAGTTGGTTTATTAGAGAAATCTGTAGTAAAAAGAAATTTATCCATTTCGGAATTGAATTCTTCATTCCAAATAAAAAATATATGATCACCTTTTGACAGATTGTATGTCAGTCCTTTTGACCAAATCCACTTTTTGTAAATGGGCTCACTCCCAAATTTATTCCTTTGCCCTTTGTCCATTTGAACAAGAAAACTGTTTGAGCACGCTCCATCCCATTTACACCTGGCCCAAAGTCGATATTCTCCTGGTTGTGTAATTTGCAAATTATATTTTGCATAGGCCCTTACATTATGACTGGCAATATTTGAGATAATTCCTTTTTTGCCAGAAGCACTCTCATCAGATTTTATAGCTAAACCTTCAATTATTTCATCTGCATCTTCAGTTTCTTCCCATACATATATGTTTTTAGTTGCTATTTCAAATGAGCTGATATTAATAAAAAGGATTAGAAATAATGCAATAAATGTTAGACCAATGCGTTTTGATAAATTTTCTATTTTAAATAATACTTTCATGATTACTTAAAAATTTAAATAAAAAATATTAGTAGAATGTTTATATGTGAAATATTTCAAAAGCTAAATTTGTATATGAAACCATGATATAAGGAAAGTTTTAAAGAGTTAATCGTTCTTAATATTTGATTTAAAAAATACTTAATATCAGTCCTAAGCAAAAACTAACTGTTATGCCTAGACCCAGTCTGACAACTTTT
>CAZWGG010000551.1:0-4181 GCA_964633305.1 uncultured Bacteroidales bacterium | reverse complement strand
TCCTCGGCATGTTTGAGTTTAATTCCAAGCCTTACATAAATATATAAACAGATGAAATCTGATAATAAACAAACCAAGGCCCCCAATTCAGGACAAGGATATAATTCGGAAGAAAACGATATGAAATCCATTTCCATGGAGGAGCTAATGAAAAAAATAGATTCATCCCCAGATGGTCTCACTCAAGTTGAAGCGGAGAGGCGACTTACACAATATGGCCCTAACGAGATTGAAGAAAAGAAAACCAATCTTTTTCTGAAATTCCTAACCTATTTTTGGGGACCCATCCCATGGATGATTGAAGCAGCGGTGATCCTTTCGGCAGTTGCTAGACATTGGCCGGATTTTTTTATCATTCTTATATTGCTCATAGCCAATGCTGTTGTGGGATTCTATGAAGAACATGAAGCAGGTAATGCTATTGAGGCACTTAAAGCTAAATTAGCGGTCAAGGCTCGTGTGAAAAGAGATGGAAAGTGGGTTAATCCATCTGCTCGTGAATTGGTACCCGGCGATATTATACGGTTACGACTGGGAGACATAGTACCTGCCGATGCCCGTTTATTGGAAGGTGATCCGGTAGAAGTTGATCAGTCTGCATTAACAGGCGAATCACTACCAGCAACACGTATTCCTGGTGAAACAATTTATTCCGGTTCAATCATTCGTCGTGGTGAAATTGGAGCCCTGATTTATGCAACAGGTACAAACACTTACTTTGGTAAAACAGCTCAGTTGGTGCAGGAAGCGCATACTGTTAGCCATTTTCAAAAAGCTGTATTAAAAATAGGTAATTACCTTATTATTCTCGCAGTAACTTTGGTGGCAATAATTATTGCCGTAGCCATCTATCGTGGTGATCCTATTCTAACCACCTTGCAATTTGCTTTGGTGCTTACCATTGCTGCAATACCCGTTGCTATGCCGACAGTACTGTCTGTAACTATGGCAGTTGGCGCACGTTTGCTTGCTAAAAAAGAGGCCATTGTAAGTCGATTGGTGGCCATTGAAGAATTGGCAGGAGTCGACTTGCTGTGTGCGGACAAAACGGGGACCCTTACCCAAAATAAATTAACACTGGGAGTTCCTTTCTGTGTTAATAATAATACCGCAGATCAGGTAATCCTAAATGGTGCCCTGGCATCACGGGCAGACAATAACGACTCTATTGATCTGGCAGTGCTTGGAGGTCTTAAAGATAATGGAGGATTCGAGGACTATGATGTGGTTCATTTTCAACCCTTCGATCCGGTACATAAACGCACTGAGGCCACTGTTAAGGCTAAAGATGGTAAGATGTTCAAAGTGACGAAAGGTGCGCCGCAAGTAATTCTCGAATTATCGGCTAATGCCGGACAAGTAAAGACTATTGTGGATAAGGCAGTCAATGAATTTGCAGCACGCGGATTTCGTTCACTGGGCGTTGCCTGTGACTATGGAAAAGACCAATGGCAATTTGTTGGTGTGCTGCCCTTGTTTGATCCCCCACGAGAAGATGCTGCGGAAACAATAGCAGTAGCCAGAAAAATGGGAGTAAAAATAAAAATGGTCACAGGTGATGCATTGGCCATTGCTAAGGAAACTGCCGAGAAATTGGAGATGGGATCATCCATTTATGATGCCAGCGGATTGGGAGATTCAAAACGTGTTGAAACCAACGAAGTGGCCAAGTCTATCGAAAAGGCCGATGGCTTTGCCCAGGTATTTCCGGAACATAAGTTCCACATTGTGGACGTGTTGCAAAAACTCGGTCATATAGTTGGCATGACCGGCGATGGAGTAAACGATGCTCCGGCACTAAAAAAAGCCGATTGCGGTATAGCTGTTTCTGATGCAACAGATGCCGCAAGGGCAGCAGCATCCATTGTACTTATGGCGCCAGGTCTGTCTGTAATTATTGATGCCATTAAGGAGAGCCGCAATATATTCCAACGAATGAATAGCTATGCCATTTACCGCATAACAGAAACGCTACGTGTGTTGCTATTTATGACATTATCAATATTAGTATTTAATTTTTATCCTGTTACAGCAGTCATGATAGTAATGTTGGCTTTACTTAACGATGGTGCTATTTTATCCATTGCTTATGACAAGGTTAAATACAAGGATCAGCCTGAATCATGGAATATGAGAATGGTGTTGGGGATTTCCACAGTACTGGGTGTTATTGGAGTTGTATCTGCCTTTGGCTTATTCTATTTGGGTGAGCGTGTTTTTCATTTGGACCGCGAACATATCCAAACATTAATGTATCTAAAACTTTCTGTTGCAGGTCACCTGACAATTTTTTTGACTCGCACACGCGGACCGTTCTGGTCCATACGTCCTGCGCGAATTTTATGGATTGCAGTAATTGGCACTCAAATCATAGCAACATTAATTGCGGTTTACGGATTGTTTATGACACCGCTTGGTTGGGGGTGGGCTTTGTTCGTATGGGGTTATGCATTGATTTGGTTTCTGTTGAATGATCGTTTAAAATTGTTTGCGTACCGGATTTTTGATCCTGTAAAAGCAATATCATAATGACAGTGTAATAAATCTTAAATTGTGTCTCAAATGTGTGAATAATGTAATTTCTTTAAAAAGTTGTGTAATGCAATATGAAACAATTAGACTTACCTTTCATTGGTTTTGGTAATTTAATTTGTAATGAAATTCTCCATAACTTAAAACAAAATATTATGAGCTTAAAAAAACAATTTAATGAGAAAAAGTCAGTGTGTAAAGTCACATTTAATTTGGCCAACAACGCTGCTGTATCTGCTCAAAAGGCACACCTTACAGGTGACTTTAATGGTTGGGATATCGAAAGTATCCCAATGAAAAAAAACAAGGGAGGTGGTTTTTCAGTATCCATTGACCTTGAAAAAGGCCATGAATACCAGTTCAAATATCTGATAGATGGTAATTTATGGCTTAATGAAAATGATGCCGACAAACATGTATCAAATGAATATCAGGGTGAAAATTCCGTGGTAGAAGTTTGATGCCTGAAAAATTAAAGTGCAATGAAAACAATTATAGTCCCCCTGAATTTTTCAAGAGAGTCAATGAGGGGGCTGAATTGATGTTGGTAAACAAATTGGTGCATACGTTAAATGGTATATGTGATTACCAGAAATGAAGGTGAAAATCATAGTCCGGAAAAATTACTTCAGGAGGCAACAATGAGATGTGAGGATTTATTAAAAAACTACACTAAAAAATGTATCTCAGACAATTGTATGAGTTATGAAATTTATGATTTAATTTCAATTTAACATGAATTTTAGTGAAAGACGGTGGACAGAAACATCAAAAAAACAGCGTTAATTATAGTGGCCCATCCTGACGATGAAACACTGTGGTGTGGCGGAACAATACTCGACCATCCAACCATTGGTTGGTACATAATTTCTTTGTGCCGGGGTAAAGATCCGGATCGAGCTCCGAAATTTTTCAAAACTCTAAAACTTTTAAATGCAAAAGGTAAGATGGGTAATCTTAATGACGATCCGGAACAAAAGTTATTGGAAGAAGCTGATGTTGAGCGTGCTATACTAGACTTATTACCAACAAAATACTTTGACCTTATAATTTCCCATAGCCCAAAAGGTGAATACACAAGACACATCCGGCACGAGGAAATAGGAAAGGCCGTTATTAAACTTTGGAATTCTAATCGAATAGCTACAAGCAAATATTGGGCTTTTGCTTATGAAGATGGTGATAAACAATATCTACCGAGACCTGATGAAAATGCAAGTATTAATACTAAACTAAAAAAAAACATTTGGCAAAAAAAATATGAAATTGTGACTGAAACATATGGATTTGAAATAAATGGCTGGGAAGCTAAAACAACTCCTAAAACCGAAGCTTTTTGGCAATTTACTAAACCCAATGATGCATTGAAATGGCTTGTGAGTTTGCGGGAGAAAAGTGGCAGTACGTAGAAGCAGGGTGAAGAAGTGGCAGTATTAAGACTGCAACTAAAAACAACAAGGAATTTTTATTAAAAATCAAACAAAATAAATCCTCTTTAATCATGAAAGTACTGGTATTATATGATTACCCTCCTTCCCCAGGCGGGCTGGCTACCCAAGGGGATTTACTATACAAAGGATTGCTGGAGATGGGTGTTGATGCCCATGCAGCACATTTTGAGTCAGCCCAGGAAAAAGAATGGTATTACC